>JAFRAF010000081.1 GCA_017405545.1 Oscillospiraceae bacterium
AGCTTCCGGCAGTACAGCTCCAGCTCCGGCAGGGTATAGGCCCCGCTCTTCTCGGGCAGCTCCGGCTCCTCAAGCTCATCTCCCCGCTGGAATACCCGCAGGAAATGGTTGAAAAGCTGATACAGGTCCTCGTCCGTCTCATCAAAGGGGATGTTGGCCGCCCTGAGTTCCTGATCCTTCGTGAGGCTGAAGCCGTGCTCTCTGAGCTTGGAGATTATGGATAGATACCTGCTCACGTCCATCTTGACATAGGGCTCCACCGTAGGCATGCGGTTCCAAACCTCCAGCACCTCCAGCAGGTCGAAGTCCACCATCAGCACAAGGTCTGAAAAGCCCGTTACGGCGTACTGCAGCGGGGCCGCCGGGGTCTTGAGGCCCGCAGCGATGTCCCCCAGGTTCTGGGTGGCCCCCACGTAGCCCCTGTCATACATGCCGTAGCGGCCGGCCCGGCCCGCTATCTGCTGTATCTCCTCGGGCTTCAGCTCACGGCGCTCAAGGCCGTCGAATTTCTCCGTATCCATAAATATCACCCGCCGGATAGGCAGGTTCAGGCCCATGCCTATGGCGTCGGTGGCCACGACATAACGCATCCTGCCGTCCAGGAAGCCCTCCATCTGCTTGCGGCGGGTGGAATAGGGCAGAGCGCCGTAAATAATGGCCGGTTCCTTTCCCCGCTGCCGCAGGTCCTCGGCAACGCTCAGTACGCCAACTTTCGAGAAAGTTATAAGCGCGTCGCCCGGCTGTACGTCCGTGTAGTCCACTACTCTGTTCATGCACACAAGCGGGGTCTTGCGCTCGTGCATGATGAGCTCGTAGCTGTCACCGCAGCTCTGTATGAGCCGTATGAGCAGATTCTTCGCCTGGGGCGCGGCGCAGAGATGCACCTCCGGCGCAAGGACGCCCAGTATGGCCCTCGTCCAGGCGTAGCCCCTCTCCCTGTCCGAAATCATCTGGCACTCGTCTATTACAGCCACCTCATAGCGCTGCTTCAGATCCAGCTTTTCGGCGGTGGCCGCCACGTGGGTGTCGCAATCCTCCCTGTCCTCCTCCTCGCCGGTGGTAAGGCTGCAGTTGACTCCGGCGTCTATGAGCATCTCCTGTGCCTCAAGGGCCAGAAGGCGGAGCGGGGCCAGATACACCCCGGTCTCCGACTGAATGAGCCGCTGGAAGCCGGAATAGGTCTTGCCCGTATTGGTGCCGCCGATGTGCAGCACAAAATGTCTTTTCATTGAGCGGGCCTCGGGGTACTCGTCCTTGGGGTTCAGGGCTACAAGGAGCTCAAGGCTCGTGCGTATGGCCTGAGGTACATATGATACGGAGTAGATATAGCCGAGGGAATGGGACAGCAGCTCCTGCAGCGGAAAGCCCCCCATGTCCAGCAGGCCGTCCACATTTGCCTCCGGCTGGGCAGCCGTGAATTCGTCGAGCACAAATGTCGACACGGCCTCAAGCACCTTTACATATCTGTCCCTGAGCTTCAGGACAACGCTGCTTCCCATGTTCTCCCCTGTCCAGCCGGCGGCGCTTATGAAATGCTTGAGCACGGCGCTCAGCTGCACCGTGTTTTTGATATTCTCAAGGGCCAGAAAGGCGGAAACATAGCTGGCGGCCTTCCCCGGCTTTACCCTGTCGTTTACGGGCATGGTCGGTATGCGTCTGACAATTGCCTCGTGGTATTTCCCTGCGAGAATGCGGACTCTGCCCTCGGGCAGCTGCCCGTTCCGCCAGAGCTCGTCCAGCATGGCGGCCGCCCTGTCCAGAGACAGTCTGGCCCGGGTGTGGGCGTTCTCCACCTCTGCCGCTCTCTGCGCTCTCCGCTCAGCGGCGGTCTCGGCGAATTTGCCGTTCTTCTCGGCCTCGGTGACTGTGTCCCTTGGCCAGACGCGGACCTTTTTCCCGCCGAGATATCTGTACTGCGGTTTGGGCAGCAGCTCAGCTAAGAGCTGCTCCGTCCATCCCCTGCTCTTCAGGGTTCCGATGGACCAGTATTTTCCGTTTTTCCCCTTAGCCATCGCTGTCTCCATTCTGCCGCTTTTGTCGGCGCAAGGCCATAAACCAATGCCGTAAAAGCGCCGGGCGTCGCCCGTGAAAACGACCCTGCGGTCCTTCAGTCCGAGGGCGTCGTTTTGCGTAATGATACATGTGTCAGTATGTATTTTATCACATTTCCCTCATCTCATCAACGGCATTTGCCGACAGATCGCAGCCCGTCTGTTTTTGCCGCGCCCACCTGTCCGAATCCGGCCCCGAGCTCGCGCTTATATAAGCGTTTGATTTGAGCCTCCGGCCCCACTTTGCCCGTGAAAAAGGGCTTTTTCCCGGAAATAGCAGCTTTTTCGCCATTGATTGCGACAAATACCGGTTTTTCAACTCAAAATCTCGTGTTTTTGCGTCATAATTTGATGTTTCTTATTGATTAAGGCTTCCTTTATTGATATAATGGGTTCGATACAATATATCGTTCCGGAATTCCCGCTTGGCGCGTGGAGCCGCACCGCAGTGAGAGAAAGGATACAAAGTCATGCTTTACTTCGATTACGATAAGTGCATCAACTGTCACCAGTGCGTTAAAATCTGTCCTTTCAACGCTCTGACATACGATGAAAAGGGCCGGCCCGCACGGGACGAGAACAAGGGCTGTATGCGCTGCATGCACTGTGCAACCATCTGCCCTAAGGGCGCCATCAACTACGACGGCAAAAAGGCCACACTGGATACCCCCTTTGTTCCTTTTGATGACGTCACCCGGGAAAAGGTCACCCAGGCCGTTCTACAGCGCCGTTCGTATCGGAACTTTCTGGACAAGCCTGTCCCAAACGAGCTGCTGGAGGAGGTGCTCGGATATGCCATGTGGGCCCCAAGCGCCAAAAACCAGCACCCGGTAAAGTGGATGGTGATCCGCAATGAGGAGCGCAAAATGCGGATATTCGAGAAGATCCTGGAATTCGTGCATGAGACCGGCAGATCCCCGGAGATAGCCAGCGAATGGGAGGAACACCGCAACAACGTGGTAATGGGCAAAAACTCCACCCTGCTCATGGGCTACTGTAAAAAAACCGCCATAAATCCCCCCCACGACACGGCCATCGCCCTGACCACCGTCGAGCTGCTGCTGCAGACAAGGGGCGTGGGCAGTTGCTGGGCCGGATATCTCACCAGACTGACAAACACCATCGAGGGCCTGCCCGAGATAGTGGGCATACCGGAGGATCACATACTCTCCGGCACCCTTATGATAGGCTGGCCCGACGGTGAAAAATACAAAAAAATACCCCAGCGCTTTAACCCCACTGAGATAAACTGGGTCGACTGATATGTATACCAATCGGGAGGATATCAAAAAAGCGAGAAGTATAGTCCTCGGAAAGAGCAGGCTGGCTTTTTTCAAGAGCCTGGTCTGGGGGGTGATAGCCCTTATCGTGCTGTACACTCTGGCCTTTGTGCTGATAAAAAGCGCCGGAGAGGGCGGGAGCAGACTCTACGGCATAATGCTGACACTGCTGTCCGTATGTGTGCTGATCGTTCCGGTCATACGCCTCGCCAAATACGCCAAGGACGCCGTGTTCATGTACTCAAAGGACCTGACCTCCACCTATCTCAAGCACTACGCGGAGAGAGCATCAAAGGACATGGACAAGCGCCGCAGGGAGCTCTCGGATATTGAAAACGAGCTTATCGAGGGCATACAGTCGGAAAAACAGCAAAGGGAATACCTCAGAAAAAAGGCCCGGTTCAATGCCGACGAGGAGCTTATCCGCATAGCGGGCGTACTGCCCGGCCCCGGTGAAGTCAGCGATGACTTCCGGGCAGGTCTCGCGGAGATGAGCGAGGACGAGCGCCGGAACATGGGCGCAAAGCTCATGGGCAAGGGGCGCTACGAGGAGGCGGAGGCCTGCTTCGAAGGGCTGCCTGAGTTTGATGAGCTGCAGAAGGCCCGCGCCGAGCAGAAGCCCGGCATATCCAGCTCGGTGGTTCTCTATCTTTGCATGGCCATATTTATAGGCGCGCTGATAATAATAGGGCTCGTGATGTACATGCTTAAGCAGCATATTGCCGCTCTTATCACATGGGTCATAGCTCTGCTTTTCACTCTGCTGACCTTTGTGCTGATGCTCATATCCATGAGGAAAAACCGCCGGGCGGCGGCTACAGAGAGAGAAAAGGGAGAGCGCGGACCGGAGGAATAAGCCTCGCAAAAGCATAAAACGGCTGACAAGCGTACTGAGTTGAAAAAATAGGAACCGTTACGGACTATTAAAATATAAACAATTCCTGAAAGGAGTATTAAAATGGGAAAGTTTGTCGTCAAAAAAGTAAAAACCGGTATCAAATTCAACCTCCACGCAAACAATGGCGAGATTATCGCCACAAGTGAAGTGTACTCCAGCAAAGCCTCCTGTATGAAGGGCATAGCCAGCGTACGTAAAAACTCCGTCGCCGCGAAGCTCGAGGACCAGACCGTAGAAGATTTTGAGAAGCTGACCCACCCCAAGTTCGAGGTATATAAGGACAAGGCCGGCGAGTTCCGCTTCCGTCTGAAAGCCAAAAACGGCCAGATCATCGCCGTGGGCGAGGGCTACAAGGCCAAGGCCTCCTGCCTCAACGGTATCGAGTCCATCCGCAAAAACGCACCCGACGCCAAGCTCGTCGAGGAGCCCAGCAAATAATCCGCATCAACGGTTTCAGGCCGCTGTCAGAGCACTGACGGCGGCCTGTTTTTTTCTTTCCCGATTTGCGGTTCAGGGCTTTCTGTATACGGCAAGGCGGACCCGCACCTGGACCTCAAGCTCCTCAAGCTTTTTCAGCTTTTCCTGATCCTCCCTGCCCGTCTTGTAGTAATAGGGCGTCATGGTGAAGAGGTTCCGTATGTCCTCCCCGCTTTCCAGTCTGATATCGTATTCGATATCCCTGCTCTCCGCACATTCAAAGCCCCCGAGGCACTCCTCCGGCACGGGATTGAGATAGGGCTTATCATATACGGCCTTTTTGAGGCTCCACAGATGCTCCGGCAGGGGCACAGCTCTGATGAGTATGGCGCCCTTTTTCAGCACCCTCGCATATTCCTCCGCCTCAAGGGGCGAGAAGACGTTCAGCAAAGCATCGAAATATCCGTCCTCTACAGGCAGCTTTGACACGCTGGCAACGGCGAAATCCGCGCTTTTGACCCGTCTCGCGGCCGAAGCGACGGCATCTTTGGAGATATCCACCCCGCATATACGGGCATCGGGAAAGCGCTCCGCTATTCCGGCTGTATACCAGCCCTCGCCGCAGCCCGCGTCCAGCAGGCAGAAGCTGTCGGGCATGTACTTCTCAAGCAATACGGCAAGGCTGTCCAGCAAAGGGCTGTAATAAGCCCTGTCCAGAAAGGCGCTCCGGGCCCTGACCATGAGCCTGTCATCCCCGTGGCGCTTCGCCCCGGAGCTGTTGGACATGAGCAGATTGACATAGCCCTGTTTTGCGATATCGTAGGAGTGTCCGACGGGGCATTTAAGGCACTTGCCCTCTCTCGTGAGCTTCCCTCCGCAAACAGGGCAAACAAAATCACTCATACAAGCCTCCGATATCAGAGCTTGACCGCTCTGAACTCCTCATCCATGTATTCAGGCGTGACCGTACCGTAGGTCTGGTCCGCCAGCCAGGCGGCGAAGTCCCCGTCCCGGTCCTCCGGCAGCAGGGCGGTGATAAGCACGTCCGTACCGAAGTCGCTGTCCTCAATCACTCCGCCGAAGCTCAGCACCCCGTTGCGCACCCGCTCAAACTGGGCGTAGGTGCAGGACAGAAGCTGCCTCTTCCACAGGCCCATCACCGCGGTGCCCGCGGCGTCCAGGGCCAGCTTCGCGGTGTTGGAATAGGCTCTGACCAGTCCGCCCGAGCCCAGCAGTATACCGCCGAAGTAGCGGGTGACCACACAGCACACATCGTATATCTCCCCGGAGCGGAAGACGTTCAGGGTGGGCATGCCGGAGGTGCCGCCCGGCTCCCCGTCGTCGGAGTAGCGCATGACGCCCCCCTCCCGGATTATATACGCGTAGACATTGTGGGTGGCGTCCCAGTGCTTCTCCCGCATCTCCTTTATCCGGGCCAGGGCCTCGGCCTCGTTCTCAACGGGCCAGACCCTGCCTATAAAGCGGGATCGTTTTTCCACATACTCGGCCTCGCCGAAGGCGGCGGGCACATTATAGCGTATCATCGCTCACCTCTGTGTCCTCATCGCCCATGTCAACATACCGGCGCACCCTGCCCCATATCTCGGGCTTCACCACGGCTTCGACTTTAATGCCCTCGGCCCCGTAGTCCACGGACTGAACTGACGCCTCCTTGTGGAGCATGTCCAGCAGTCCGCCCTTGTCATAGGGCAGCAGCAGGCGCACATGCCGCTTGCCCCGGTCCAGTATGGCCCGTATCTTCTCCAAAAGCACGTCCGTACCCTCCCCGCTCAGGGCGGAGATGCGGACGATATTGTGCCCCCGGGGCATTATCTCCCCGGTGTAAAGATCCGACTTGTTGTAGACCTCCAGCCTGGGGGTCTGATCCGCGCCCAGCTGGGTGATGAGGCTGTCGACTATCTCCGCCTGGTCCCTCCAGTTGGGGTTCGAGGCATCGATGACGTGTATCAGCAGATCGGCGTAGCACAGCTCCTCGAGCGTGGCCTTGAAGGCGTCCACCAGATGGTGGGGCAGCTTTCTGATAAATCCGACGGTGTCGGACAGCAGCACCTCCGTGTCGTCGCTTATGCGCAGACGGCGGGTGGTGGTGTCGAGGGTGTCGAAGAGCCGGTCTCTGGCCGGTATGCCCGCGTCGGTCAGACAGTTCAAAAGGGTGGACTTGCCCGCGTTTGTATAGCCCACAAGGGCCACCACCGGCATGCCGTTTTTCTCACGGCGGCGGCGCTGGGTGCTTCTCACCTTCCGGACGGCCTCCAGCTCCTCCTCCAGCTTCTGAATCTTTCTTCTGATGTGACGGCGGTCGGTCTCCAGCTGGGTCTCGCCCGGGCCTCTCGTGCCAATGGGGCTGGAGCCTCCGGCGGCGGTCTGGCGCACAAGATGTGACCACATGCCGGTAAGTCTCGGCAGCAGGTACTTGTACTGGGCAAGCTCCACCTGCAGGCGGCCCTCCCTTGTCCTCGCCCGCTGTGCGAATATATCCAGTATCAGTCCGCTGCGGTCCAGCACCTTTACGTCCAAATCCTCCGACAGGGCCCGCATCTGTGAGGGGCTCAGCTCGTTGTCGATGACGGCAAGGGTGCACTCCTCCCGCTCTATGAATTCCTTGAGCTCCTGCACCTTGCCCTCGCCTATAAAAGTCCGGGGCTCAGGCGTCAGTCTGTTTTGCAGAAGTCTGCCCACGCAGACTCCCCCCGCCGTCTCCAGGAGGGCCTCAAGCTCATCCAGACTCTCCTCTGTGGAGCGCTCCTTCGGCTCCAAGCTGTTGGCGGACAGTCCGGCTATCACGGCTTTTTCCATCTCGTTTTCCATACGCCCTCCCGCATAATACTGATTTAAGCTATTATAACCCCATATCCGCAAAAAATAAAGCCCCCGGAGGGAACGAAGCTGACGATCAGTACCGGCGTTGATTTCAGCGCTGGTACTGTCAATCAGCTTGCTTTGCTCCGCAGGCATACTTTTTACCGGTGAAAAGTACACAAAAGCTGTCTGTAATCACAGGCGTGGCAGGGTTCTACTGTTTTTGAGCGGCGCGGCATAATTAATTACATGTCCTTCATTGAGTAATAAACAACCCGCTGTGGCTGCCTTTGTCCAGGGCAAGTCACAGCGGGTCGCGTTTTATTATCTATAATGCCGAATAAGCCGCGTCTACTGGAGATTCCTCACCATACGGGTGGCGATGACCAGTGCCTGCTCGCGGGTGGCGTTGGCATAATGCTCCGCCTCCTCGGCTGAGGTCCTGTTTCTCGGGACGAACTTGTTCCCCGGGAAGCCCTTGATGATGTCGTTGGCGGCCATAAAGTAGACGCTGTCCCTGGCGTAGCCCGAGATGTCCGCGTCATCATCAAACAGATCGGGCATGGTATAATTCAGGGTGAAATTACTGTCGTCCGCCAGCGTCCAGCCCACCATGGTCACGCGCTTGAACACGCGGGTCAGCATGGTGGCCGCCTCCTCACGGGTAAGCAGACGGTCCGGGGAGAAGGTTGTGGCGGAGGTGCCGTTGGTGATGCCCACGTTGTAGGCCTTCATCACCTCGATATCTGTACAGTCTGTAAAGGGATTCGTCACGTCCGGCAGGGCCTTTGTCCCGGACAGGTTCTCATAGACCTGCACGCACACAGCGGCAAACTCCCTGCGGGTAATGGGCTGGGTCCAGTCATCCGGGAAATCAGTGGGAATTATAATGGGATCGATCTCATCTGCCGCGTAGTCATGGGTCACAATGGAATTGAGGCCTGACACGGCCTTAATGTCTGCGCCGGGCCAGCTGCTGTGTATTGCGGTTTTCAGATCGG
>JAFRAF010000082.1 GCA_017405545.1 Oscillospiraceae bacterium
CATTTGAGATAAAAGACAGCTATAAGTTTTACGACCTTGTGGAGCTTATCGCAAGACTGAGAGGGGCGAACGGCTGCCCCTGGGACAGGGAACAGACCCATGAGAGCATACGCCGCAACCTGATAGAGGAAGCCTGTGAGGCGGCTGAGGCCATAGACGACCGGGACCCGGAACATCTCAAGGAGGAGCTGGGGGACGTGCTCATGCAAGTGGTATTCCACTCGGGCATCGAGTCGGACGCCGGCAGGTTTGACATAGACGACGTGGTGGACGGCACCTGCAAAAAGCTGGTCAGCAGACACCCTCATGTGTTCGGAGACGTGCAGGTGGGGGGCTCCGAGGACGTGCTGAAAAACTGGGACGAGATAAAAAAGCACGAGCGCAAGCAGACCTATACCTCCGAGACCATGCGCTATGTTTCCAAGGGCCTGCCAGCCCTGTGGCACGCGGAAAAGGTACAGGGCAAGGCCGCCAAGGTGGGTTTTGACTGGCCGGACGTACAGGGGGCGCTGGACAAGCTCAGCGAGGAGCTGGACGAACTCAAGACGGCCATAGCCGAGGGCAAGGGACAGATGGAGGAGCTGGGCGACCTGTTCTTCGCCGCTGTGAACGTGGCCAGATTCATAGACTGCGACCCGGAGGACGCCCTGAAGGCCAGCACCATGAAGTTCATAGACCGCTTTGAGCGGGCGGAGCACATAGCCTCGGTCCAGGGCAAGAGCTTTGCGGATCTGGATCTGCAGGCCCAGGACGAGCTTTACAACAAGGCAAAGGCCATGCTCAGAGGGAAAAACGATGAACAGAACTGAGCTGGCGGCCGCCCTTGCAGTGGAGCTGGGCATAAGGACCGACGAGGCTGAGCGCTTCACCATCGCCCTGTTCGACGAGATGAGCAATGCCCTCTCCCGGGGGGAGAGCCTGAAGCTTGCCCATTTCGGGGCCTTTGAGATAAGGCGGAGAAAGGAGCACAGGGCGGTGAACATTTCCAGTGGCATGAGCTATGTCATGCCGGAACGGAATGATGTGGTGTTCAGACCCGGAGCCGAGCTCAAGGAGAAAGTGAACCGCGGGGTGACTGAAGCATGAGGCTTGACAAATACCTTAAGGTCTCGAGACTTATAAAAAGGCGCACGGTGGCCAGCGAGGCCTGCGGCGCAGGCAGGATTTACGCCAACGGAAAGGTCGCCAAGGCCTCCTACGATGTGAAGGTGGGCGATGTGCTGGAGCTGGATTTCGCCGGCAGAGTTCTTAAGGTGGAGGTCCTGGACGTGTCCGAGCACGCCACGAAGGCGGACGCGTCGGGCATGTACAGAGAGATAGTGTAAAGCCTGCCGCCCGCAGACTCCGGCCCTGTGGGATTCGGACGGCGCTGAACAATCGAATAAAAACTGCGGACAACCGATAAATACGAGGGAAAGGAGGTAAAATATGAGAAACAGAAAGAGGAAGTGGAATATAAACTATCTCTATATGGGCATGACCGCTTTCCTCGTCATTATCGCCAGCATAACCTTTTTCCTGATAGTGTCCCGCTGGTCGGACGTGATGAAGATCCTGGGCGTGCTTATAAAGGCTCTCAGTCCGGTTATATACGGAGTCGTTATAGCCTATCTGCTCAACAAGATCATGGTCCTTTCAGAGGCGCTTGTATTCAAAAAAGTCGGCACAAAGCTGGGCAAGGGCAACAGCAAAAAGGCCTTTAAATATACCCGTATTTTCTCCGCCCTGACAAGTGAGATAATAGGCTGGGGCCTGATAGTGGGCATGGTGGCGCTTGTGGCGCCGGAGGTGATCGCGAGCGTCGAGACGTTGATAAACCGCATGCCGGGTTATTACAACACGATCGTCGACTGGCTGAATAATCTGATGTGGTATACTCCGGATATGGAGGACACAGCTCTGGGTATTATCAACACCATATCAGAGTCCCTTACCAACTGGCTCAAGACCTCACTGCTGCCCAATATGACAACGCTGATAGCGGGCATCACCAGCGGCATAAAGGGCATTGCGGTGGTGATATTCAACTTTATAATGGGCGGGATACTGTCCTTTTACCTGCTGTACAGGAAAGAGGAGTTTATCACCAAGATGAAGATGATGATGTACAGCATCTTCCGTCCTAAGTACGCCAACGCCATCGTGCGGGAGGCATCCTTCATGCACAAGGCCTTCGGTGATTTCATCGCCGGCAAGATACTCGATTCCCTCATAATCGGAATCATAGCCTTTATAGGACTGAGCATCCTGAGAATGCCCTATGTCACACTGATAAGCATACTCATAGGCATTACGAATGTAATACCCATGTTCGGACCCATTATCGGTGCCATACCGGCTGCGCTGCTGGTGCTGGTGGAGAGCCCCGTAAAGTGCCTTGTTTTCATCGTGTTCGCCTTCCTGCTGCAGCAGTTCGACGGCAACATCCTGGGACCGAAGATACTTGGGGGAGTCTCCGGCATGTCGGGCTTCTGGATAATGGTCGCCATACTGTTCTTCGGCAATCTCTTCAGCTTTGCCGGCATGATACTGGGCGTGCCCATTTTATCCGTGATCCTGAATATCCTGAGACGCTTTAAGAACAGAAAGCTCAAGGCCGCGGGCCTGCCCACGGATACGGACCACTTCGCGGACATAGACCGGGTGGACCCGGATACGGGTCAGCCGAGATACAAAGACGGCGCCGGGCCGCCGGATAATGACAGCGATGTCCCGGGGGAAGTGTTCATACCCGAACCCCTTCGGAACAGTAGAACGCCGAAGGCGGAGCTTCCGAAGGACGAGACGCCGAAAACAAGTATTGACAGGGAGGAAAACTGATGTCGATAGATAATCCGCGGCTGGCGGTATTGATAGACGCCGACAATGTGCCGCGGAGCTGCCTCAAGGGAGTCCTTGAGGAGGTGGCGGTACTGGGCGTGCCCACCATAAAGAGGATATACGGGGACTGGACCAGCCCTCTGCTGGGCAACTGGAAGGCCTCGCTACTGGAAAACGCTGTAACGCCCATACAGCAGTACGGGTACACCACCGGAAAGAATTCAACGGATTCGGCCATGATAATAGACGCCATGGACATCCTGTACTCCGGAAGAGTGGACGGCTTTGTGCTGGTATCCAGCGATTCTGATTTTACACGACTTGCCATTCGCCTGAGAGAGGCCGGCATGTGGGTGCTGGGCATTGGGGAGAAGAAAACCCCCCAGCCCTTTATAGTCGCCTGCGACAAGTTCATATATATCGAGGTCATCCGCTCCAAGAGCAATCCCGAGCCGGAGGATGCCCACGCCGCGGAGAAGAAAAAACGCGCCGTCAAAGCCGTCCGCCCGGAGCGGCCGGAGCGGTCGGAGAAGACGGAAAAGCACGAAAGACCGCAGATACCGGAGAGCGTTGTGCAGCTCATTGCGGATTCAGTGGGGGACATCGCCTCCCTGACCGACGGCGACGGCTGGGTGTTTATGGGTGAGCTGGGAAACCTAATCCTGAAGAAGCAGCCCGATTTTGACAACCGGAATTTCGGCTTCAAAAGTCTGAGCTCCATGATTAAATCCATAGACCGCTTTGAGGTGGATTTCAGACAGACTACGGACCCGAACATAAAGCACCCCTACGTGAGGGACAGGGAAGCCTGATGAGTCGAAGACCAAAAAGGAAGAAACGAAAACGCAGATTCCCATGGCTGCTGTTTATCATCGCCGTATTGGCCCTGATGGTATGGGACAGCAATACGAGACTTGTGACGGACAGCTGCGACATAAAGCTGGATGGCCTGTCGGAGGACTTCGACGGCTTCCGCATCGTGCAGATATCCGACACCCACGCTGCCCGCTTCGGGGACGGCAACGAAAAGCTGTTCAGGGCCGTGGCCGTGGCAAAGCCGGATATCATAGCCGTTACGGGCGACCTTCTCACGGTGAAGCGGAACGGGGAATATGACCCCGCCCAGCTGGACGCCGCCATGGAGCTCATGGACGGACTGACGGATATAGCGCCCGTGTACTTCGTCACAGGCAACCACGACTGGGCCTCCGGCGACATCATCCGCCTGCTGGAGGGGATAGAGGAGAGCGGCGCGCATATCCTGCGCAACAGCTTCGTGACCCTGCAGGCGCAGAACGGGGGACAGCTCGTCCTGGCCGGGGTGGACGACCCCAACGGACCGGCGGACATGCTGACACCGGAGGGGCTCATGGAGGAGATAGAGGCAGAAGAGCCAGACCTGCCGGTAATACTGCTGGCCCACAGGAACAACCGGGCGGAGGACTACGCCGCCTGCGGCTATGACCTGATACTCTGCGGACACGGCCACGGCGGAGTGGTGAGACTGCCCTTTGTGGGCGGCGTGTTCGGCATGGACAAGACCTTTTTCCCCGAGTATGACGCGGGCCTGTTCGACATAGGCCATACACAGCTTATGGTGTCCCGGGGCCTGGGAAACTCCGTGGGTATAAGATTTTTGAATAACCCGGAAATAGTGGCCGTGGATTTGCGGTCATAAATCACGCGCTCCGGCATATACTGGTTTGTATGGCAGGCGCGGCGCTGTGTCTGCCATGGAAAAGGCGGCGCAGGCTGCGTTTATCATATATGTCAGGAGGCGGATAGTATGAAGAAGAATACCGCGCCGAAGCCCCGGATGCCCGATATAGACGACCTCATATTCGGGCCGGTGAGCACGGCGCCCAGCGGAAGATAAGAAGAAAAACATATACGAAAGAGCGGTCGATTATATGATGATTGAATACGAGGATTACAAATCCAGGATTCTGGGCATAAAGCCCGATCTTGAGAATCTGGGAGAGGCGCTCAAGCTGGACGAGGCGAGGGACGAGATAGTTAAACTCGAAAAGGAGAGCGCGGGCGAGGGCTTCTGGTCCGACCTTGAAAAGTCCCAGAAGGTGCTGCAGAAGATAAAACAGCTCAAGCACAAGTGCGAAAAATACGACAGGCTGGTGTCCAGATGGGAGGATATGCTCACCCTTTGCACCATGGCCATTGAGGAAAACGACGAGACCCTGCTGCCGGAGCTGAGCGAGGAGTTCAGCCAGTTTTCCGGCGCGCTGGAGGAGGCCCGGCTCTCCACCCTGCTTTCGGGGGAGTACGACTCCTGCAACGTCATCATCAACTTCCACGCCGGAGCCGGCGGGACGGAGGCCCAGGACTGGACCGGCATGCTCTACCGCATGTACACCCGCTGGGCCGAGCGCCACGACTGCAAGTGTACGGTGCTGGACTATATCGGCGGCGAGGAAGCGGGCATCAAGTCCGCGGCCCTGTCCATCGAGGGCGAGAACGTCTACGGCTTTCTCAAGAGCGAAAACGGCATACACAGGCTGGTGAGGGTGTCCCCCTTCGACGCCATGGGCCGCAGGCACACCTCCTTTGCGGCCATAGAGGTCATGCCGGACATAGACGACGACACCACCATAGAGATACGGCCCGAGGATATTGAGATGCAGGTCTACCGCTCCTCCGGGGCGGGAGGCCAGCACGTAAACAAGACCTCCTCCGCCGTCAGGCTCATTCACATCCCCACGGGTGTGATAGTGGCCTGCCAGACCGAGCGGAGCCAGCACCAGAACAGGGAGTACGCCATGCGCATGCTCCGCTCAAAGCTCCTCGAGATAAAGGAGAGAGAGCATCTGGACAAGATAGAGGACATAAAGGGCGAGCAGATGAAAATACAGTGGGGCAGCCAGATACGCTCCTATGTTTTCATGCCCTATACTCTGGTCAAGGACCACCGCACCGGCTTTGAAAACGGCAACATCAACGCCGTTATGGACGGAGATATCGACGGCTTTATAAACGCATATCTCACCCAGAAGGCCGGGGAATGAGCTTGCAAGCTGCATAAATAAACAGGCGAGGACCGGGGGTCCGCGCCTGTTTTGCGCATATGGGGATATGTAATCAAACAGCAGACACTTTGTCCGCCGTTTGATTATTTCTTTTTCTCGGCCCGGGCCTCCAGCTCTTTTATCCTGTCGTAGAGCCGGCGGTTCACCGGGGTCTCGATGCCGTGCTTTTCGGCCAGCCGCAGGACCGTGCCCGCGAAGAGCTCCACCTCGGTCTTCCGGCCCGCGACCGCGTCCTGCCGCATGGACGGCATGCTGTCGGGGGTGAGACTGCGCATGAGGGCGATGTAATTGTCTATCTCCTCCTCGGCGATGTCTATGCCCTCCAGCCGCGCCACCTCTCTGGCCTCCCGCATGGCGCCCTTCATGGTCTCAAAGGCCTCGCCCGGCTGTGTGGCCCCGCCGTAGCCGGTCTCATAGGCCATGCAGGTCTGGTTGATGCCCACGTTGAGCATGAATTTGCTCCACATCCTGTTGCGTATGTCGTCCTCCACCTTGAAGGGTATGTCCGCCTTTTCCAGAAAGTCCGCCAGCTTTTCAAGGCGTCGGCGGCATATGTCGGGAGCTCCCTCGGGCACGCCTATGCGCAGCTCGCCGGGGATGGAGTACTTGAGGGCCCCGCCGAAGCGGACCGCGTCCATGCCCTGGGCCACGCACCAGACCAGCTTGTCAAAGCCGAAGCGGGCCCCTAATATCTCCTCGCTGGTGACGCCGTTGAGTATTGATATGATGGTGGTGTCCTCGCCCACGCAGGGGGCGGCGGCCTCCATGGCTCCGTCCAGACCGGTGGCCTTGACGGCGATGATCACAAGGTCGACGGGGCCGCAGTCCGCCATGGGGCGGAAGGGGAAGTCCCGCCTTTCGCCGTTTATGGTGAATTCCGTCCCGGCGTAGCGCCTGACCCGCTCGTCGTCTATGGGGCAGCACAGGGCCTCAGGGCCTATATTCTTCATGATGCGGTCGGCAAAAAGCATGCCCAGCGCCCCGAGGCCCACTATGGCTACTGAAGTGATTTCCTTCATGATGATTCTCCGTTCAAAAGTTTGATTTGCACCATTATACTATGCGCCGGGGAAAAAATAAACGGGTAAAATCGCCGATACCTTCTTGCCCGCCACCACCTGCTCCTGCGGCCAGAGAGTGACCTTCCTGTACAGGTGCTTCTGGTAAGAACAGACCATTTTCTTTCACCGAGATTTGAAACAGACAACTCACCGCCAGCCGGACTTTTCCGGCGGGCGGCTTCTGTGTCATGGCCCTGTCCGCAAAACGCGTGTTGCGCGGGGCGGGGCGGAGGTGTATAATGTATGATGATTCAAAGGAGGTTTGCGGGCATGACAAAGGGCAGGGCACAGCTCATGGTGCTGGCGGCGGCCAGCCTCTGGGGCCTGATAGGGCTGTTTGTGAACATCCTGTCGGCCAGAGGCTTCAGCTCCATGCAGATAGTGGCCCTGCGGGCCATAATAACCTGTATCTGCATCGCGGGCTTTCTGGCCCTGCGCGATCCGGAGGCCCTGCGCGTGGAGCTCCGCGACCTGCCCTATTTCATAGGCACGGGGGTTTTCAGCATAGTGCTGTTCACCTGGTGCTACTTCAGCTGCATTGCCCGCAGCTCCATATCCGTGGCGGTGGTGCTGCTGTACACCGCGCCCATATTCGTGATGCTGCTGTCGGTCATCGTGTTCAGGGAAAAGCTCACGGGGAAAAAGCTGCTGGCCCTTGCCATGACCTTTTCGGGCTGCATGTGCGTCACGGGCTTTATAGGCGGCGGCGCGGTACACGCACCCCCTGCCGCCGTGCTGCTGGGAATAGCCTCGGGCTTCTGCTTCTCCCTTTACAGCATAATCGGGAAGATCGCGACGGGGAAGTACCGGCCCGAGACCGTGACGGCCTACACCTTTATATTCGCCTCCATAGCCGTCATACCCTTTATCGTCGGGGGCTGGGAGGGCGTGAGCTTCGACGCGGTCTCTGTGCTGGCCCTCATTGCCATAAGCGTCCTGTGCTGTGTGACGCCCTTTGTGCTGTACACCGCGGGCCTTGCGAATTTGGAGCCCGAGCGGGCGGCCATCATAAGCACCATGGAGCCGGTGGTGGGCACGCTGGTGGACGCCGTGCTGTTCCATCAGACCATGACGGCGCTGAAGCTCCTTGGCCTTGTTCTGGTGGTGGGCTCGATAATCGTCATGAACGTGAGCTTCAAAAGGCCGGACAGCGCCGGGGCCTGAGGCCCGTATCTGCGCTTGACGCAATTGAATATAAAAAGCAATTCCCACCCGCTGATGAACGGGTGGGAATTGATCTTTTGTCCTTTGCATACATATTACAGCCGACAGAGCCTGAGCTGCCCCTTCGCGCCCAGCTTGTCGCCGATTATCACCAGTGCGCCGTACACGTCGGGCACGGACAGCACATCTTCCAGCGCTCGCGGGATATCCTCAGCCCTGTTTACGGCGTTGCCCAGCATGGACGCCGCCGCGTCCGCCAGAGCGCCTGTCTTTGCCACGATGAGGGAGGCGTCGGTCCTGCCCAGGCTGATGGAGTGGCCCACCGTCGCCGAGGAGGTGCATACGCCCAGCCCCTCGTAGGGCTCGACCAGCAGGGCCAGCTTCTCGGTCAGGGGACTGTCCCCGGCCAGTATGGCTATTTTCCGTGTTTTTCCGCCGAAGAGGAAGATGTCGCCCCCGTTTTCCACGATGACCTCGTCGCTGAAGGGGAGGAGGGCGCGTCCCACATACTCCGATATGGCTCCGGCAACAGCGGCCATGGGGCCCACGTCCGCCGCAGCGGCGGCCTGCAGCATGGCGTTTACAACGGGCCCCTCGTCCGCATCTATGGGTAAAGGAGAAAAACTGCTTTTGAATACCGGCCTCCGGGCTATGGCCGCCTCAACCTGTTTGCGGGCCTCCTTTACGGCCTGAACGGCCCGGACGCTCAAATCGCTTTTGGCCCCGATGTGCAGATCGGTGGACTCGATGGTGGCGCGGAAATAGACCAGATCCTTTGCCATATGGTGTTCTCTGTAGGTCCTGTTTGAGAATATGTCGAAGCTCATATCATCCGTCTCCGTTTAAATATGGGGACCGGCGCTGTTATTTGTCCTTGCTGTCCTTGTCGTCATCGGTCTGCTTGTGGGTATAGCCTATGCCCATTCCCATGCGCTTGAAGATGGCGGCGGCGCCGGAGGCCGCTGAATAGGTGGCCACGGCGGAGGAATCGGCGTCCCAATCGTCCTCGTCTTTTTCCGGCTCCTGCTTGAGCTCCTGTGAGGATGTAATAACGGAATCACCGGCGTTCAGATCCTTGTTGATATCGTCAATGCTCTTCATTATAAGACTCCCCCTGATTAATAATTAATAGTAGCGCTCAGCGGTGTTTCATCCGCTTGTATTGACATAAACGGCACAACGTAATTATACCATTATAAAACAATTCTATGATATTTGAACCGTATTGTCAAGAGCGCGCTCAGGGGTATCAATCGTCGTCGTCATCAAAGCCGGGGGTCATTGATATGCCGCCGTACAGATGGCTTCTCAGCCAGGCGTAGGTGCCTGAGCTGGCCGTGTCAGCGGAGGCGCCGGGCCACAGGCGGGAGTCGGATTTGTCGGTGCCGACATTGTCGTTATTAAAATCCTTTCCGCTCAGCATAACGGTTTCACCGCCGGAAAGATTCTTGTTTACAGTATTGAGATTGTTCACTATAATAACCGCCTTTCGTTGTGTAATTTTTAATAATAATAATAATTATTAATTTTGTTATTTGCATAATAGCACGTCCGGGCCTATATGTCAACAGTTTTTTTAAAACTTATATGAATAATGAAGAGCCCTGAGCCCATAATCTTCAGACAGAGGGTGAAGCCCACCCCGAAACGGCCCCCGAATGCGGCGGATTTGCAATAAAAACAAATTATTAATTCATTGTTAATGAGCAGGGAGGAGGGCGCGAATGGCTTTTTGCAGCAGAAACCGGCCTTTGGAGCCGAAAAACAACATGACAAAATGCACAATTTTAGAGCGAATTTTAAAAGAACAATACCGAAATCGCTGAAATAGTTGCTTTTAACACGTTAAATTCAAAAAAAGTGTTGCGTTTTTGTGAATAAAGATGTATTATCCATTCATAAGTTTATATGCCATATGAAACTTGCAGGAAAACAGGGTCATCCTTGCCGACGGAGTAATACTCACAGGCGTCCCTCCCGGGACAGAGACTGTAAGCGGATGGCGTTCTGGAGAAACCCGTTTTTCGGGGGCCGAAGGTGCAAAACGATTAGTCGTGAATCTCTCAGGCAAAAGGACAGAAGTTTTAAATGTCTGTTTGACAGATGATACGTAATAACCTTGTTTTGCACGCCGGCGGCTCCGGGCGTGCATTTTATGTGCATAAGTAGATGAGGAGGAATTTAAATGGGATTGTATAACTTTTTCACCGGCACGTTGAACAGCATCGCCTGGCTGTACATCCTGCTGCCCTGCGTATTTGTAGGCGGCCTGTACCTGACAGTCGGAAGCGGCGCAGTACAGTTCAGACACTTTGCCTACGCAATGAAAAACACCGTGGGCAAGATGTTCAAAAAGTCAGAGGCCGGTAAGGGCGCTGTTACGCCTCTGCAGGCTGTCACCACCGCGCTGGCGGCTACAGTCGGTACCGGTAACATAGTTGGCACCAGCCAGGCTATCGCGCTGGGCGGCTACGGCGCAGTGTTCTGGCTGTGGATCGCGGCCCTTCTGGGTATGGTCGTCAAGTACTCCGAGGTCACCCTCGCCATCAAGTACCGTGAGCGCGACGCCAAGGGCGACTGGGTCGGCGGCCCCATGTACTACATAACCAACGGAATGGGGCAGGGCTGGAGATGGCTTGCTGTTCTGTTCTGCATCTTCGCCGCTCTGGCCTCTTTCGGCATCGGAAATATGTCCCAGGCCAATTCGATAGTCGGTTCCCTGAACGGCGCTATCCTGGCTTTCAACCCCGCTTTCAACGGTGAGGTCGTTGTCAACTGGATCGTGGGTATTTTCCTGGCCTCCATCACCGCTGTCGTGCTCTTCGGCGGCATCAAGAGAATCGGCTCCGTCACCGAGAAGCTGGTTCCGGTCATGAGCATTCTCTACATCATTTTCACACTCGTTGTTATCTTCGGCAATATCGATAAGATCGGCGCCTGCCTGAAGCTCATCGTCACAGCCGCTTTTGCTCCCAGGGCTGTCATGGGCGCTGCCAGCGGCATCGTCCTGAAGAACGCCATCGTATGGGGCCTGCGCAGAAGCGCATTCTCCAACGAGGCCGGTCTTGGTTCCGCTCCTATAGCCCACGCGGCTGCGGACACCGAGGGCCCCGTAAATCAGGGCCTGTACGGCATCTTCGAAGTGTTTGCCGATACCATCGTTATCTGCACACTGACCGCTCTCACAATAATCATCAGCGGCGTAGACATCAACTTCGGCGTAAAGCCGGGCTCCGAGCTCATCACCTCCGCGTTCTCCACCGTGTGGGGCGCCAAGTTCTCAGCTCTGTTCGTGGCGGTAGCCCTTATGCTGTTTGCCTACTCCACCATCCTGGGCTGGTCCCTCTACGGTACCCGCTGCGTACAGTACCTGCTGGGTATAAAGGCCTCCAAGATATATCAGCTGATTTTCATCGTTGTTATAGTAATCGGCAGCGTCACTTCTCTGAATGCTGTCTGGGATATCGCGGATACCCTCAACGGCCTTATGGCTATCCCGAACTTCATCGCTCTGTTCGGACTGTCTCCTGTGGTCTTTAAGCTGACCAAGGAACATTTCGCAAAGGTCAGAGCCGAGATGGCTGAGGTAAGGAAGGAAATCCGAGAGGGCAAATAATCTCAAATAAACAGTAATGAGGCCGGAGGAATGTCCCTTCGGCCTCGTTTTTTGGGCAATAAGAAAACGGCCGAATCCGAACGGATCCGGCCGTTTGGCACGCCTGGAGGGACTCGAACCCCCGGTCTCGCGGTTCGTAGCCGCGCACTC
>JAFRAF010000083.1 GCA_017405545.1 Oscillospiraceae bacterium
CCGCGAGGGAGAACTCGGCCGTAAACTCTATCTTATCCCCGGGGATAAACGAGTCAAGCTCAGGCGAGTCGCCGCCATAGGCATAAAGGCGAGTGCTGATACCGGGACCACCGTCAGTATTTATAACACGCAGCGAGAGTCTCGTCCCGTAGCTCATCTCCTCCGGGTAATCGGTAACATAAGCCTGAACCCGGCAAGTGCTCCCCTCCAGCTCCTCCGCCGGGCAGTAAAACAGTTGATAATAAGCGAAGCACCACAGAAAGCCCGCGGCAAGACCAATAAGCGCAAGGAATACCTGCCGCTTCTTCGAGCGGGTAATAAGAATCGCCCCGGCCCCCGCTCCGCAGACAGCCGCGGCGGGCAGCAGAAAATGGGTCGGTATCAAATAGGCAAAAACGGCCGCCGCCAATGAGAATGAAAACGCAAACCACGCAAGTTTTCTCATGATATTGCTCCGCTATTTCAGACTGTCCAGATAGCTGTCGAGTATCAGCGACGCGGCGACAGC
Organism: Oscillospiraceae bacterium; assembly: GCA_017405545.1. Lineage (GTDB taxonomy): Bacteria > Bacillota > Clostridia > Oscillospirales > Oscillospiraceae > RGIG2311. The sequence continues at coordinate 509 of JAFRAF010000083.1, forward strand.
GTCTACTTTTTCCTTTCTCTTCTTCCCGCGCTTTCCGGCGTCGGACAGTATCCTGTGCGCGTCAACAGTTGTAAGCCTCTCATCCCAGAGTATGACCTCAAGCCCGGTCTTCTCCCTCAAAAGCTCAGCTAAAGCGGCGCTTTTTTCCGCCCTGGGGCCCAGTGTCCCGTTCATGTTTTTCGGATAGCCCAGGACTATCCTGCCTATCTCCCTGTTCTGAACTATACCGCATATCTCTTCGCACAGTTTTTCCGCGTTCCATGCGTTTATCGTCCAGGCGTCGCCTGACAGAACTCCGTTCGGATCCGACACAGCAATACCGGTCCTCGCATCGCCGTAGTCAATAGCCATTATTCTCAATCTGCGCTCCGCCCCCTCAGTTGACACGTCCTCAGATATATCCCATATATCCGGGTATCGGGATAGATTCGAGACAGGTACTATTTTAACACAATCACATATAAAAGTACAGCAATCAGAAAAAAATCATTGATTATCTATTGACCTTTGAGATATACATGTGGTATACTATCAGCACCTGTCGGCTGAGAGGTGTATTTTTTGTGCGCTAAAATGCGTACTGACCCCCTCAAAGTCAAATTCAAACAGGGAGGCAATTGAATTGGAGGTGCCGAAAAATGGCTAATGGAGCACGCATTAAAGTCACACTCAGATGCTCCGAGTGCAAACAGCGCAATTACAACACCATGAAGAACAAGAAGAATACACCCGATCGTCTGGAAATGAACAAGTATTGTCCTTTCTGCCGGAAGCATACCCTGCACACCGAGACAAAGTAGTCGGTTCCGGTATTCGAACAAGGGAGTAAAACAATGGCAATTAAAAACGAAGAAAACGCCGGGTTGGAAAACAAAAAGGCCGCCGCGGCAAAGAAGGCAGTTAAAGCCAAGAAGAATCGCCAGCGCAAAAAGCTGAGCCTGTCCAGATGGTTCCGCGAGACCAGAAGCGAGCTCAAAAAAGTCGTATGGCCCACCCCCAAGCAGGTTCTCAACAGCACTATAGTAGCTCTTGTAGTTATGCTCGCTTCCGCTATCGTGCTCTGGGCCTTTGACACTCTGGCATCAAAGGGTGTTGAAGTTCTCATAGCTCTGGTAAGTTAGGAGACGCCATGTCTGATTCAGCGAGTTGGTATGTGATACACACATACTCCGGCTATGAAAACGCCGTAGCAGAGACCATTCGCAGGTCCGTTGAAAACCGGAAGATGCAGGATCTGATCCTTGAGACAAACATCCCCATGGAGACAGTCACCGAGATAACAGACTCTCAGGCGAAGACCACTCAGCACAAAATGTTTCCCGGCTATGTATTTGTCAAGATGGTCATGACCGACGAGAGCTGGCATCTGGTCCGCAATGTACGCGGCGTTACAGGCTTTGTCGGATGCGGAAACAAGGCCATCCCTCTCACTGAAGACGAGATCGCCGCATTCGGTGTGGAGAAGGAAGAGGTCGTTGTCAATTTCAGCGTTGGCAACTCGGTCAAGGTCACAGACGGGCCGTTGGAAGGATTCTTCGGCGTCATTGACGACATCGACGTCGAAAAACGGCGCGTCAGAGTCATCGTGTCGATGTTCGGCCGTGAGACGCCCGTGGATCTCGATTTTGATCAGATCGCGATCCTGGAGAATTCTTGATCATCTAAGCTAAATCGTATATCCGGATTTCCGGTGCGTGGGAGGAGCTTCGGCTCCGCCAAAGATATGCTGAAGGGCATATAACCACATCTATATTAGGAGGTTCACTTAAAGTGGCACAGAAGGTAACAGGAATTATCAAACTTCAGATACCCGCTGGCAAGGCAACTCCGGCTCCCCCCGTGGGACCCGCCCTCGGCCAGCATGGTGTAAACATCGGTATGTTCACCAAGGAATTCAATGAGCGTACCAAGGGCGATATGGGCATGACCATCCCCGTAGTCATCACCGTTTACGCCGACCGCAGTTTTTCATTTATAACCAAGTCCCCTCCGGCCGCCGTTCTTCTCAAGAAGGCCTGCGGCATTGAAAAGGGCTCCGGCGTTCCCCAGCGCGACAAGGTCGCCAAGATCTCAAAGGATGAGATCCGCAAAATCGCCGAAACCAAGATGAACGATCTCAACGCCGGCAGCATAGAGGCCGCCATGAGCATGATCGCCGGAACAGCCCGCAGCATGGGCATCGTTGTAGAGGAGGGTTAATCAATGTTTAAAGGAAAGAATTATCAGGAAAGCGCAAAGCTTATAGACCGTTCCGTCCTCTATGATCCCGCCGAGGCTTTTGATCTGGTTATCAAGGGCGCCAAGGCGAAGTTCGACGAGACCGTTGAACTGCACGTAAAGCTGGGTGTCGACTCCCGTCACGCTGACCAGCAGGTCCGCGGCGCCGTAGTTCTCCCCCACGGCACAGGCAAGTCCCGCAAGGTCCTGGTCTTCTGCAAGGAAGAGCGTCAGGCTGAGGCCCTCGAGGCCGGAGCCGACTATGTCGGCCTGCAGGATATGGTAGAGCGTATCCAGAAGGAAAACTTCTTTGATTTTGACGTTGTTGTCGCCACCCCGGATGTAATGGGCGTTATCGGTCGTCTCGGTAAGGTCCTCGGCCCCAAGGGCCTCATGCCCTCTCCCAAGGCGGGTACCGTTACCCCCAACCTGGCCCAGGCCATCAAGGAAATAAAGGCCGGTAAGATCGAGTACCGTCTCGACAGGACCAATATCATCCACTGCCCCATCGGTAAGGTCTCCTTCGGCACCGAAAAGCTGGTCGACAACTACAACACCATTATCGGCGCTATTATCAAGGCCAGACCCGCCGCTGCAAAGGGCCAGTACATTAAGAGCTGCGTCACAGCTTCAACCATGGGCCCCGGCATTAAAATCAACGCCCAGAAGCAGCAGGCATAAATCATAACCGATATACAGAAGCAATGAGCCATCACATGGATTTGTGGTGGCTCATTTTATATTCCCCGCTGACAACTAAATCATTATTGTCTTTTCCATGATTTCCCGACCTAAGCTTACAGAATGTCCCCTCCAGCATATGACCAGTTTTTTCTGCGAAAGGCTGTACTATTTTCACAGGTCACATCATAGATCAGTACTTAAAGAATATGCCTGTGAAAGGACGTTTTGCCATGGATAATCTGATGCTGCGGATGCGTGCGCTGATTGAGAATAAGGCGGCGCTTTATCTTACAAAAAGCACAACCGCTGAGGCCGTTTACTGCGCTTTTCGATTCATACTCAGCTTCATATGCGCCCACGCCTGTCTCTACAATGGGACAAGTCCCTTTGCGCTGGGTTTGATAGCGGCAATGCCGAAGGGCCTTGCCGGTCTGTGCGGATACATCGGCGCCCTGTCCGGTTACCTCAGTATCGGCGCGGTATGGGGGCTTAAGTACATGGCCATCTCCACGCTCCTGTTTGCAACACTCCACGTTATGCGCGATACCGATATCATATGCAGGTCCTGGTTCGCCCCGCTCTGCACCGCCCTTTCTACGGCATGTATTGCTTTTGTCTATGTGTCCACAGCGGGCTTTGATTTCAATTCAGCCGTCTCCTACATATGCGAGATATGCCTTTCCGCTTTCTGCTCTTACACTTTTCGCACAGCTCTCAGTCCCAGGGAAAGCGGCCTGTCGGAAGAGGATGATTCAAGGCACATAGTCTCGGTGATGATGCTCATGTCCACAGTACTGCTGGCGGTCTCCGGCATCATTTTTCTCGACATGATTTCTATCGGGCGCTTTCTGGCGCTCTTGACGGCATTGATAAGCTGTTATAAGGGCGGCATAGGAAACGGCATAGCAATAGGTATGATAAGCGGGATGGCTTTTGACGCGGGTACTGGACCTGTACCCTATTACAGCTTCATTTACGGTTTTACATGTCTGGTATCGTCCTTTTTCTCCAGACACGGCAGGCTTTCCTTCACTGTAGTCTTCGCCCTGTGCTGTACATTCGCATCCATGTTCCTGTGGAACCCGGAGAAAACCGTACCGCTGCTGTATGAGGTCTTCCTCTCATGTGTCTGCTTTGTCATGCTTCCCAGACATTTTCTCTCCGCACTGGGCTCCCTATTCCCGGAAAAGTTCGCGGGCAACAGTGCCTTAAAAGTCAGAGAATACACAAGAAAGAAGATCGAGTCAACAGCCGAGGCCTTTCGAATACTGCACGGAGCCGTTCGAAGCGTCTCCGGAGAGGACCGGAATACAGAGGACCTCTCCTCTGTATTTGATATCGCGTCTGAATCCATATGCCGCAAGTGCAGAGCATCAGGCGACTGCTGGCACCGCGAATACCAGGGTACCGCCGCTGTGCTAAATGACCTTACGGGGCTGATGCTGGAAAAAGGCAGGCTTGATCCCGAGGACTTTCCCGATTTCTTCCGGGTGCGCTGCAGGTCGCTCAGGGATTTCACCGCCGCCATTAATCGGGAGCTGAGAGCGTTTACATACAGGCAACAGTTCAAAACGAGGCTGCAGGAGAGTCTGGGCGCCGCCTACGACCAATACGCGGATATTGCGGACGTGCTTACCGGTCTCTCCAGAGAGCTGGGTTCCGGTATCGAGTGCAACCCCATAATGGAGAGAAAGCTCAAGCGCTATCTGAGAGGTATGGACGTCGAAGCCGATGTGGCGGTATTCAGGGATTCAGGGGGCAGACTGAGAGCTGAGATCGACTCAGACGGCGTGTATCTGTTAAAAAGGGACCCTGAATATCTGGACAAGCTCTCTTCCCTGCTTGAGACCCGCCTGTGCACGGCTGCGTCCCCTGTCGACAGCGCAAAGCTTCTGCTGCTGGAGGCGGAACCCTATGCCATATCCATAGGTATAGCGTCGATGCGGAAGCCCGGCCAGAGCACAAGCGGCGACCGGGGCACTTACTTTAAAACAGACGAAGGTATCCTTTATCTCATACTCTCCGACGGAATGGGATCGGGCCCGGAGGCGGCCAAAGCCAGCGCGGGAACAGTTAAGATATTGGAGAGCTTTCTGCGCGCCGGTACGCCTCCCGAGACCGCCCTGAGGATACTCAATGATCTGATGCTCCTGAAAAACGAGGAGGACACCATAAGCGCGACTGTGGATCTCATGAGAGTAAATCTTTTTTCCGGGGACGCGGAAATTTATAAATTCGGCGCGGCGCCGACATATATAATCAGGTCTGGACGGGTAAAAAGCGTCGGGTCAAAGAATCTCGCGGCAGGGCTCTCCCCTTCACGCAGCGGAAAGCTGTCCAAAACTGTGGTCAAGCTCTCTCCCGGTGATCTGTGCGCCATAATGAGCGACGGCATCATTTCCGGGAACGAGGACAGCTGGCTGAAAAAAGGCCTGTCCGAATATGACGGGGGCAGCGTCCGTGAGCTGGCGAAAAGCATTCTCGAAGAATCTATCCACGTACATGGGAAGACCGATGACATGACCATACTGACCCTGCAGCTTGAGAACAGGAAATAGGTATATTCACATCAGATAGAGGGCAAACTGGAAACATAAGGCAAAACGGGGGTGTACATTCTATGGTAAAAGGCGTTTCCAAGAGAGTGATAGTAATAAAATCACCGGATCCAAAGATATTTGACGAGGCCATATTCATCGTCAAAGAGACCGTCGGCGAATCCGGCGTAACTCAAAAGGAGATACTGCGGCAGGCTCAGCAGGCGGCTGACAGCTATATCAGGTCAAACATGCGAAATAAGCTTCTGCGGCTTTCGCCCATGATGTACGCTCTGTTGGGCGCAGTCGCCGCCGGTCTCATAGGCTGCGCCGCAATACTTGTTATCTGAAATGGCCCGCATAGAGCTTATAATTAAATCTGCAATAAAGCGTCGGATCGCACCGGCGCTTTATATTTATGCGCGTTGAGCGTCTGCGGTAGCAGAATCTGCCGCTCTTTACGCCGTCTTTTGCGCTTGTATTGGATATTCACATGATGTATAATAGGATACAGTATTTACAGTATTATTATCCATGACATCCGCAAAGGAGATTTGAATAATGAGCATAATCCTGGATGCAAAGCTTGCTCCCGAAGGTGAGAAAAAAATACAGTGGGCCATGCGCAATATGCCTCTACTCCGGGGCATAGAGGAAGATTTCAAATCCAGCAAGCCCTTTGACGGTCTCAAAATCGCCCTTTCCATACATTTTGAGGCGAAAACAGCCTGCCTGTGCAGAGTTCTGGCCGCTGGGGGCGCTCAGGTCCATGCCAGCGGCTCAAATCCCCTGTCAACACAGGACGACATCGCGGCGGCGGCTGACGCCTCCGGTATAGACGTATACGCCATACATGGAGTGAACTCTACAGAGTATTATGAGCATCTCCGCAAGGTGCTTCATTTTGGTCCGGATATCATTATCGACGACGGCGGCGATCTGGTAAACCTCATGCACAATGAGTTTACCGAGCTTATACCGGGAGTGCTCGGCGGCTGTGAGGAGACCACAACCGGCATAATCAGGCTCAATTCAATGGCCGCTGACGGGGCGCTTAAATTCCCCATGATCGCCGTAAACAACGCCATGTGCAAGCATCTTTTCGACAACCGCTACGGCACCGGGCAGTCTGTATGGGACGGTATAAACCGCACCACAAATCTCATCGTCGCGGGCAAATATGTGGTCGTAGCCGGATACGGCTGGTGCTCCAGAGGCATCGCCATGCGGGCAAAGGGACAGGGCGCCAAGGTGATAATCACCGAGATAGACCCCGTTAAGGCGCTGGAGGCCATGATGGACGGCTACGAGGTCATGCCCATGCCCGAGGCCGCAAAGCTCGGTGACATCTTTGTCAGCGCCACGGGCTGCTGCAGCGTCATCACCGGCGAGCACATCATGCTCATGAAGGACGGTGCTGTTCTCAGCAACGCCGGACACTTCAACGTCGAAGTGGACATGGCCTGGCTGGAGGACAACTGCGCATCCAAATACGATGCAAGGCCAAACATCACCGGATATGTCCTCACAAACGGAAGGACGGTCTTCGTACTCGGCGAGGGACGGCTTGTCAATCTTGCCGCAGGCGACGGCCACCCGGTTGAGATAATGGATATGAGCTTTGCCATTCAGGCTCTCTCGGCCCGGTATATAGTTGAAAACCGGGGAAAGCTGTCCCCCGGGGTGTACAGCGTTCCGGATGAGCTGGACAGAGAAGTGGCCATTCGCAAGCTGCGCTCCTGCGGGATATCCATCGACTCGCTCACCGATGAGCAGGACAAATATCTTAACAGTTGGAATCTATAGGTATGAAAAAAATCACGCTTATCTTCGGCACAAGACCCGAAGCCATAAAAATGTGTCCCCTTGTATCGGAAGCGCGCTCAAGGGGTGATTTCGATGTAAAGGTCTGTATCACAGGTCAGCACAGGCAGATGCTCGATCAGGTGCTTGATGTGTTCGATATCAGGCCCGATCACGATTTGTCCATTATGCAGATGGGCCAAACCCTTTTTGACATACAGCAGCGGGTGATGGACGGCTTGAAGGAGCTGTTTGAAAAAGAAAGGCCCGACATTGCTCTGGTTCACGGCGACACCACAACCAGCTTTGCCGCCGCACTTACCGCCTTTTATCTCGGCATTCCCGTGGGCCATGTGGAGGCGGGGCTGCGCACATACAACATCCGCTCCCCCTTCCCCGAGGAATTCAACCGTCAGGCTGTGGACAGCATTTCGGACTTTCTTTTCGCCCCCACGGGAGTATCCAGGGATAATCTGCTGCGGGAGAACAAGAACGCCGACCGCATCTATGTCACCGGCAACACGGTCATCGACGCCCTTAAAACCACCGTCCGCCCGGACTACTCACACCCGCATCTTGACTGGGCTTCCGACAGCAGGCTCGTGCTCCTGACCGCTCACCGACGGGAGAATCTCGGCGAAAAAATGCGCGGCATGTTCTCCGCCATTAGAAGAGTAGTGGACGAAAATCCCGACATCAAGGTGATATACCCCGTCCATTTAAACCCCCTCGTCCGCGACTCGGCCGCTCAGGAGCTGGCCGGCTGCGACAGAATTAGGCTGATAGAGCCCTTGGACGTCCTCGCCTTCCACAATTTCATGGCCGCTTCATACATGGTCCTGACGGATAGCGGTGGCATACAGGAGGAGGCCCCCTCGCTGGGCAAGCCTGTCCTTGTTCTGCGGGATACCACCGAACGCCCCGAGGGCGTGGCCGCCGGCACACTTAAGCTGGTGGGTACTGATCCCGGCGATATTTACCGCGAGTTCTCTGAGCTTCTGCGCAATCAGGAGAAATACAACGCCATGAGCCGGGCGGTGAACCCCTATGGGGACGGCTTTGCTTCAAAACGCATTGTGGACATACTGGAAAGAGAGCTCTAGGCTTGGATGCCGGCGCTGACAGGCTTTAAGCGTTTTCGCCCCCCTGCGCGTCTTCAGCCGCTTCCGCCACAGAATCACAGCAGCCCATTAAGGTGAACAGATGAGATATACGATAGAAAAAACAGCAAAATATGTACTGTGCTGGATACTGATATTGTCACTAACCCTGACCTCGGTACTGGCCGCGGGCGCGGGTGAAAAGGTCTACAGCAATACGGTAAAAATCAGCGACAGTGTTACATATACAAACAACAGATCCAACAACTCCCGGGGTAAACAGGAGAGCTATATATTGGAGCTGACTCCCGGAGGCGACGCATACCCCGCTGTCATCGCCTGCGACACCATTTATGCGGGGTTGACCATTACAGGCGCCGTCAACTACGCGGCAAAGCTGGGATACAAAGTGCTCGGCGCTGTCAATTCCGATTTCTTTTATTCCGGTACCATAGTGCCCATGGGCGCGGTGGTCGAGGACGGCATATATAAATCCAGCCCTGACCGCTGCAACGTGGTGTGGTTCGACTATGACGGCCGCATGCACATCAGCGAATCCCCGGTCGTATACATGACTCTTGCAAACACCACTAAGATAAATAACGGCGGCTCTGCCGACAATTACACCGTCAGACTCGACCGCTTTAATAAAATGCGCACTGACAAGGGCGGTCTTTTCATGTTCAGCGAGTACTTTTCCACTGTCTCCACCCGTACAAAAAGCCCCGGCTGGTTCGTGGTATTCGATATCATGGAAGGCAAACTGACAGTGTCGGGTACTATAACCCTCAAGGTCTCCGCGCTTGTAAATGACGAGACAGCCATAAAAATCGGTAAGAACCAGTTGATACTGACCGCCGCCGACGCCTCGGACAAGCAGGCGGTATACGACATGTTCTCCATGGGCGACAGCGTAACTCTCTCCACGAGCTGCAGCGACAGCTCCATGTCCGACGCCGCCTGGGCCACGGGCGGCGGCGATATCCTGATCAAGGACGGCGCGATCACCAATTCAGCCGCCTGGAACAGAAGCATAAGCTCCGCCGCGCCCAGGACGGCCATAGGGGTCAAGGCCAACGGCAATATCGTCCTGTATGTTATCGACGGACGTGACAGCTCCCACTCCAACGGGCTTGTCCTCTCGGAGCTTGCCCAGGAGCTCAAGTCAATGGGCTGTGTCGCAGCTGTAAACCTGGACGGCGGCGGCTCAAGCGCAATGCAGGTAAAGCTGCCGGACAGCTCAAAGCTGAGCACGGTTAATCAGCCCTCAGGCGGAAGCGAGCGAAAATGCGCCACGTACATAATGATAATGTCCGGCCGCAATTCGAGCCGACCGGCTTCAAAGCTCTGCCTCACGCAGGACGGGGCAATGCTGCTGCCCGGCGCTTCCCTATCCATGACTTATACGGCCTTCGACGCCGCGTCCGCAGAGGTCGCCGTACCCTCGGACATCTCCGTAAGCTCTGAATCCGGGCTGGGAACCATCTCGGGCAGCACTTACACCGCCGGCAGCAGCGCCGGGACCGACAGGCTCCTTCTCCATTCCTCAACCGCATCGGGCTCAGCGGAGATACATATTATCGACAGTATCGACTCCCTCACAGTCAGCGACGCCGGGAACGGCAGCGTTCTCAATTCTATAGCGCTCGGCCCGGGCGAGAGCATACAGCTGGAGCCGGCTTCATTCAGTCACGGCGACAAGGTCATCTCCCAGCCGGGATGCTATTCATACAGCCTTTCCGGCGACATAGGAACAGTCGGCAGTAATGGCCTGCTTACAGCGGGCACTCAGGTCGGGGCAGCCGGCTCGGTCACCGTATCGTTCGGCGGGCAATCCGTGACCATCCCTGTCAGGATCACCACGGGCTTTAAGGACATCGGCGGGCATTGGGCAGAGGGATATATCGAAAGTCTCTATATAGACGGCGTCGTCAAGGGCACAAGCGCCGTGGCTTTCTCCCCCAACAGCACCATAAAACGGGGCGACTTCATGCTCATGCTCTACCGCGCATACGGCATGCCGGAAACAGAAGCTGCCGAGGGCTTCGACGATGTTTCCCCCGATTCCTACTACTCACAGGCCATATGCTGGGCAAAGCAGGAGGGCATCGCCCTGGGCATGGGCAACGGCCTCTTTGAGCCTGAGGGCAGCCTCACCCGCGAGCAGTCCTTCGCCTTCATCTGCCGGTACATCGAGCTTACGGGAGGCACAGCACCCGCAGGCGATATCGGCCTTTTAGGCAGGTTCGTCGACGGCTCGGAGGTCTCGGACTGGGCGGCGGAGTCCACAGCCGCGCTCATAGATCTGGGCGTCGTGCAGGGCAGCAATGACGGGAGACTGAACCCGCAAAACAGCCTCACGAGAGCCGAAATGTCCAAGATTCTTTATTTCATTCTGCAGCAGTGAGCAGTCATTTGATTAAACAATAATCAAAACCGGCTGAAAGCGGCATATTTGAGATTATTTCATGTTTTTTGCGTCTTTGTATTGATTAATAGGCGTTC
>JAFRAF010000084.1 GCA_017405545.1 Oscillospiraceae bacterium
AGGCAGGGGGTTATGAAGCCAGCCGTTGAGAGTATGCCTCCGGCGGTGCCCTTCTGCTTGTGCCCCACAAAGGTGGCCACGTTTACGGCGATTATTCCGGGTGTGCACTGGCCCACTGCAACGTAATCGGTCAGCTCCTGCTCTGTTATCCAGCCCTTGTTGTCCACCAGCTCGCGGAAAAGCAGGGGTATCATGGAATACCCCCCGCCGAAGCAGACTATGCTTATTCTGAAAAAAGTCGCAAATAAATCCCAATATGCTTTCATACGGTCTCCATTCACCGGGCCTCCGCCCCACAGCTGCAGCCTATGTATGACATTATTATAACCCGAAGCCTTCGAAATGGCAAGCCATCTTGTCGGGGGCGTTCCGAAGTGGTATAATAAACTGACTGAGAAACCAGTTTTACGAACACGGAGGCAGCGCCTTGACAGATTATTTTGAATTCAGCCTTGACGATGATAAGATAAAGAGCATATCGAATCTGGGACTCGCCCATCTGGGCGACGCCGTGTATGAGCTCATGGTGCGGGGGATGCTCTGCTCCCAAGGGGGAGGCACCTCCCACGGACTGCATCGGAAGACGATACAGTTTGTCTCCGCCCACGCTCAGGCCCGTGCCATGGAGCGCATAAAGCCGATACTCACCGAGGAGGAGATGCATGTGTTCAAAAGGGGCAGGAACGCCCATGTGAAGGCCGTGCCCTCCAGTGCCACATACAGTGAGTACCACATGGCGACAGGGCTTGAGGCGCTGTTTGGCTATCTGTATCTGAAGGGCAGCAGGGACCGACTCAATCAGTTGTTTGCCCTTGCAATGGAGGGGGAAGACTATGCCTCTTGACGCACTGTGTATGACAGCGCTGGGCGAGGAGCTCGAAGAGCGCTTGAAGGGTATGCGGGTGGAACGCATACACCAGCCGGAGCGGGATATGCTTATCTTTGCCATGAAGGGGCCGGGAGCCTCCTGCAGGCTGCTTATCTCCGCCGCCTCCGGCAGCTCCCGCATTAATCTGACGGACCAGTCCTACGAGAACCCGTCGTCTCCGCCCATGTTCTGTATGCTTATGAGAAAGCATCTCACGGGGGCAAGGCTTCTGTCCATAAGCCAGCCGCCCATGGAACGCGTTTTCGATCTGCGCTTTGACGCCCCGGATATATTCGGGGAGATGGAGGAAAAGCACCTGTGGGTTGAACTCATTGGCCGCATGTCAAATATCATACTCACCGACGCCGAGGGCAGGATAACGGACTGCCTCAGGAGGGTGGCGGGCGACATAAACGGTCGAAGAGCGCTGCTGCCGGGATTGTTCTACCACCTGCCGGAGTCCAGGGACAGGGCGAATCTGTTTGAGACCGGCGAGGAGACGCTCAAGGCCATGTTCGGCTCCGCGCCCGGGGATATCCAGGCGGACAAATGGCTGCTGGACAGCTTTTCCGGCCTTTCGCCCCTTGTGTGCAGGGAGATGGTCGACCGGGCCGTCGGCTCTGCCGACGCGAGAGTATTTGAGCTGGGCGACGGGGGGAGGCTGATAGAAGAGCTTCTGCGGCTTAAAAGCCTTAAAGCCAATGGCGGGCTGGCCCCCTGGCTCGTGACAGACGGGCAGGGAAAGCCCATGGATATTTCCTGCATAGAAATATCCCAGTACGGCTCCGCAGCCAAATGCAATAAAACGGATAGCTTTTCCGCTCTGCTGGAGAGCTATTACGCCCGGCGCGACAGGGCCGAGCAGATGAAAAGACGATCCTTTGAGCTGACCAGAACTGTAAAAACCGCGAGGGACAGGGCCGCCCGCAAGCTGGCTGTGCAGAGGGAAGAGCTCAAGCAGGCCGTGGACCGGGAGCATCTCCGGGAAAACGGGGATATCATCATGGCAAATCTCTGGCAGGTGAAAAGGGGACAGGCACGGCTGACAGCCGAGGATTTCTACGCCCCCGAGGGCGGAGTCAGAGAGATAGCCCTCGACCCAAGAAAGAGCCCCCAGCAGAATGCCGCAAAATACTATAAGGACTACTCAAAACGCCGCACGGCGGAGCAGCACTTGACCCGGCTCATAGCCGAGGGCGAAAAGGAGCTCGACTATCTGGACAGCGTTCTCGGCGAGCTGGAGCTGGCCTCTGACAGCGGCGAGCTGGCCGTTATACGGCAGGAGCTGGCGGACCTGGGCTATATACGCCGCAGGACAAAGGAAAAGCGCATTGAGCCGAAACCCCTGCGCTTTAAATCTTCTTCGGGTTTTGTTATATATGTGGGGAGAAACAACGCCGCCAATGACAAGCTGACATTCAAAACAGCTTTAAAAAGCGACGTCTGGCTCCATACAAAGGATATACACGGCTCCCACGTCATAATCAGCTGCGAGGGCCGGGATCCGGACGTGGAGACGATAAAACAGGCCGCCGAGCTGGCCGCCTGGTACTCAAAGGCCAGGGGCGGCGCGAAGGTGCCCGTCGATTTCACCCAGGTGCGCTTTGTCAAAAAGCCCTCCGGCGCGAAGCCCGGTTTTGTAAACTACACAAATCAGAGCACGGTCTTTGTGACGCCTGAGGAGGAGTCCGTCCTGCGGCTCAGGGACGACGCTTGACCATGAGCTTGGACTGGCCCCGGTGGACAAGCTCCCCGTGCTGATTGTATACCTCGGTCACGCGGACGACTATGCCCCGGTCGGACTTTGATTTGCTGGATATCTTGTCGCTTATGATTATCTTTACCTTTATGGTGTCGCCGGGGAACACGGGTTTCAGGAAATCCCAATGGTCTATGCCCATAAAGCCCAGAAGGGTCCCGGCGAACATGTCCGTTCTCGCGCACAGCCCGATGGCATAGGAGGCCACAAGCATTCCGTGGGCGATGACCGAGCCGAAAGAGGTGTTTTTTGCCGCCTCCGCGCTGAAGTGGAGACTCGAATAATCACCTGTGAGCCCGCCGAACATAACTATATCGGACTCAGTTATCGTCCGTTCGGCGGTCCAGAACTCAGCGCCCTGCTCCAGCTCCTCAAAATAAAGCCCCTGTGTGCTGTGCATATGTTTCTCCTCCCTGACATATATGTTTTTGGGTCAATATATACGCTTGTTTGGCGCTGTGTTTGAGAGTATAATGTAGGTAAATCAGTCTTTGCTTTCATCCTGCTTCAGACTTTCGTAATAGCGGCAAAGATGTCTGATGCAGCACTTTTCGCAGGCGGGATTTCTGGCGCTGCACACTGCTCGTCCGTGCCATACCATACGGTGGCAGAAGTCATTGGACTTCTCCGGCGGCAGTATCTCACGCAGACGCATCTCTATCTTCACCGGGTCCTTGCTGTCGGCAAGACCTATGCGGTTCGTTAGCCTGATGCAGTGGGTGTCCACCACATATCCCGGCTGGCCGAAGGCGTCGCCCAGAATGAGATTAGCCGTCTTCCTGCCTACGCCGGGTATCTTAAGCAGCTCCTCCATGGTCTGGGGGACCTGACCGCCGTATTCGTCGATTATCATGTTTGCGGCCGCCACTATATCCCTGGCCTTGGCCCGGAAAAAGCCGCAGGAGTGTATGTATTTCTCTATGTCGGCCACATCCGCTTTTGCGAAGGCCTCAAGGCTTGGATAGGCCTCGAACAGGGCGGGGGTCACCATGTTGACACGCGCGTCCGTGCACTGGGCGGAGAGCCGGACGGAAAAAAGCAGCTCATAGTCCTTTTCAAAGTCAAGTGAGCAGTCCGCCATGGGGTATTCTTCCTCCAGCAGCCGAATTATTTCATCCACGTCTTTTTTGCTGCGCATTCTTTGTTCCTCCCTGAGGCGTTAGGATGGAGATAGTATCCCGGTCATTATACCATATCCGACGCCGCAATTCTACATTTTACAAGAGGAAATCTTATCATGGGAATATACCGACCCCTTGCCGATACAATAAGGCCCCGCAGCCTGGACGATGTTGTGGGGCAGCGTCATATTCTTGGCGAAGGCGGGCTGCTCCGCCGGATAATAGACAGCGGAAATATCCCCAATATGATATTCTACGGGCCCTCGGGCACAGGAAAGACCACTGTGGCGGGGATAATCGCCTCGGCCTCCGGCAGGACCCTCCGCAGGCTGAACGCAACCACAGCGGGTATATCTGACATCAAGGATATTATAGCCGAGCTGGATACCCTGATGGCGCCCAACGGCATCCTGCTGTATCTGGATGAGATACAGTATTTCAATAAAAAACAGCAGCAGTCGCTGCTGGACTTCATAGAGACGGGGAAGATAACTCTCATAGCCTCCACGACCGAAAATCCGTATTTCTATGTGTATAACGCCATCCTCAGCCGCAGCTCCGTATTTGAGTTCAAGGCGCTCTCGGCCGCAGATATACTGCCCGCAATCGACCGGGCGGTAAGGGCCATGGAGGAAAAGACCGGAAAGACGGTTCGTTTTGAGGACGGGGTCAGGGAGCACATGGCCTCCGCCTGCGGAGGGGACGTGCGCAAGGCAATAAACTCGGTAGAGCTGCTCTTTTCCTCAGCCCGGGAGCGGGACGGGGCCCTGCTCTTCACACTGGATGACGCCCGGGTGCTGTCCCAGCGCAGCGCCATGAGATACGACAGGGACGGAGAC
>JAFRAF010000085.1 GCA_017405545.1 Oscillospiraceae bacterium
GTAGGTGATCAGCTTGGGATCGTGCTTGCAGGCGATAAACCGGGGAATGGATTCCATAGGGCCGGGGCGGTACAGGGCGATAATGGCCGTGATGTCCTCGATATTCTCCGGCTTCAAGCCCAGGCACACGCCGGTCATGCCGCTGGACTCCATCTGGAACACGCCGGAGGTCTTGCCCGCCGTCAGCATGGCGAACACCTCCGGATCGTCCATAGGGATGTCCTCCAGGCGGAAATCCGGCTGCTCCCGCTGCACCATCCTCACCGCGTCGTCCAGCACCGTCAGATTTCGCAGACCCAAAAAGTCCATTTTCAGCAGGCCCAGCTCTTCCAGCGTGATCATGTTGTACTGGCACACAATGGCGTCGTCGTTCCGGGCCAGGGGCACGTATTCATACACCGGCCGCTTGGTGATGACCACGCCCGCCGCATGGGTGCTGGCATGGCGGGGCATGCCCTCCAGCGACTTGGCGGTGTCGATGAGCTTCTTCACCCTGGGGTCTGACTGGTACATGTCGTTTAGCTGCTTGCTGATCTTCAGCGCGTCATCCAGCGTAATGTGCAGCGCGTTGGGCACCAGCTTGGCCACCACGTCCACCTCGGCGTAGGTCATGTTCAGCACCCGTCCCACGTCCCGGATGGCGCCCCGGGCCGCCATGGTGCCAAAGGTGACGATCTGGGCTACGTGGTCGTCGCCGTACTTGCGGCGCACATAGTCCACCACCTCGCCCCGGCGGGTGTCGCCGAAGTCCATGTCGATATCGGGCATGGACACCCGCTCCGGGTTCAAAAACCGCTCAAAATACAGGCTGTACGCCATGGGGTCGATGTCGGTGATGTACAGGCAGTAGGACACCATGGAGCCCGCCGCCGAGCCTCGGCCAGGCCCCACCGGGATGCCCACGCTTTTGGCGTAGCGCACAAAGTCGGACACGATGAGGAAATAGTCGGTAAAGCCCATTTTCTCGATCATATCCAGCTCATAGGTGAGCTGTCCCCGGTACTCCGGCTTGTCGCCGTACCGCTCCATAAAGCCCTTGTCGCACAGCTCCCGCAGATAGGTGGGCGAGTCGTAGCCCTCCGGCAGCTTGAATTCCGGCAGGTGGTACTTGCCGAAGGTGAACTCCAGCTCGCACATATCCGCAATTCTCTGGGTGTTGTCGGCCGCCTCGGGGTGATCGGGGAACAGGGCCCTCATCTCCTCCTCGGATTTGAGATAGAACTCCTCCGTCTCAAAGCGCATCCTGTCCGCCTCGTCTATGGTCTTGCCCGTCTGTATGCACATAAGCACGTCCTGGGCATATGCGTCCTTCTTCTCCACATAGTGGGCGTCGTTTGTCACAACAAGGGGTATTCCGGTCTCGTCGTGTATGCGGATAAGTCCCTCGTTGACCGGGCGCTGCTCATCTATCCCGTGGTCCTGCAGCTCCAGGTAGAAGGAGTCCTCGCCGAAGAGCTCACGCAGGCGCAGGGCCGTGCCTTTCGCACCCTCGTAGTCCCCTGCCATGAGCTTTCCCGGTATTTCGCCGCCCAGACAGGCGGACAAGGCTATAAGCCCTCCGGAAAACTCCTCCAGCAGCCGGTAGTCTACACGGGGCTTGATATAGAAGCCCTCGGTGAAGGAGGCGCTGACCAGTCGGCACAGATTTCTATAGCCCTGCTCATTTTTGCACAGAAGCACAAGGTGGTGCGAGTTTGAATCTATGCCGTACTCCCGGTCGAAGCGGCTGCGCGGGGCCACATAGACCTCGCAGCCGATGATGGGCTTGATCCCCTGGCTCTTCGCCTCTTTATAAAAATTAATCACGCCGTACATCACGCCGTGATCGGTTATGGCGAGAGCCGTCTGCCCCATTTCCGCGGCACGGGCTACGGCCTTTTTGATGCGGCATGCCCCGTCCAGCAGGCTGTATTCGGTATGAACATGCAGATGTGTGAATGCCATTGTGATCTATCCCCATTTATTGAAAACAGTTTCCGCTGTCACGCGTCCTGTCGGTTCATCCCCTCTCAGGCGCGCTAATGCCCTCGGCCAGCTCCACAAGCTTTCTGAGTCTGTGATTGAGGCAGGAGCGGCTCACCGGTGGCCGCATGGCAGAGGCCAGCTCCGTCAGGCTCAGCTCCGGGTTTTCCAGTCTGGCCGCGGCGGTGTCCCGCAGCTTCTCGGGCAGCTTGTCCAATCCGTACTCCGCCTGAAGCCTGTTTATGGCGTCTATCTGCTCCTGGGCGGCCTCCACCGTTTTTGAGATATTCGCGTTGTCGCAGTTAACCTTTCGGTTCACGCTGTTGCGCATTTCCTTTATGACCTTGGCGGACATTATCTCCATAGCGGAGAGGGGCGCGCCAATAGCGGTCAAAAAGTCCTCTATGGACTCGCTCTGCTTGAAATACAGGATATAGTTACCCTTTCTCGTGGCTGCCTTGGGGGCAAAGCCCAGGTCCAGCAGTATGGCGTGTGTCTCACCGCTGACATAGTAGTGGGCCGTGACCAGCTCCAGATGGTATCTCTTCTCCGGTGAGGTGACGCTGCCGCCGGAGAAAAACGCACCTCTTATAAAGCTCTGCCTGTGGGCATCCTCCTCAATGACCGCAAGGTTTATGTGGTGGGCGAGGGCCCTGTCCCTCTCATATCCGAAGGCCTCGAATATGGTGTCCAGCTTTTGAGTGTCCTTTAATACAAAGGTCAGCTTTCCCCTTGCATCCGGGTCCTCGGGAGTGAGCTCAAAACCGAAGGCCCTGCGAAAAAGTCTGGGTATTCTGGCCGCGAAGGGTCTGGAGGCCGTTATTATCCTCAGTTCATCTCGGCTGAAGGTGTTGCAGTACAGCAGAATGCCGTAGCACTCGGCAAGAGCGCAGCCTCTGTCGCCTGTATCGCTTCTGCACAGCTCCTCTTTTACATCGGATGAAAAGGACACGTCCATACCCCCTTTCGGCATCGGGAAACACTTACTCTTTTGTGTCCCGCTTAATATCCCGGTGTATGCACTCCACCGGATATCCTATATCCGCCACTATTTCCCTGAGCTGCTCCGTCACAGCCACCGAGCGGTGCTTTCCGCCGGTACAGCCGATGCATATGGTGAGGGAGGTCTTTCCCTCCTCCACGTAATGGGGCAGCATAAAGGCCAGCATATCCCTGAATTTGTCCATGAACTCCCGGGCGGTCCCGTTGGAGAACACATAGTCCGACACGGCCTTGTCCAGCCCGTTCCGGGTCCGCAGATCCGTCACATAGTAGGGATTTGGCAGGAAACGCACATCTATGAGCATATCAGCCTCTATTGGTATGCCGTATTTAAAGCCGAAGGACATGACATTGACGTTTATGGACTTGTCCGCGTAATCTCCGAAAAACATGTTGTACATCTTCCTCTGGAGCTGACCGAGTGTCAGATTCGTGGTATTGATGATGAAGTCTGCGCGTTTCTTTACTGGCTTCAGCATCTCTATCTCCCGGTTCACCGCCTCCTCCAGCTTGCCGCCCTCCGGGTCGAGGGGGTGCCTGCGGCGGGTCTCCTTGTAGCGCATCACTATCGTCTCAACCGTGGCGTCCATATACAGCAGCCGGCAGTTGCAGCCCATCTGCTTCATCTCGTCGATGGCCTTGAACAGCTCGTCA
>JAFRAF010000086.1 GCA_017405545.1 Oscillospiraceae bacterium
AGAATGCAGGATACTGAGTATTTCTCCTCCAGCTCGTCTTTCAGGGCGAGGGCGTCAGGTGATGTGGGCCGCGCGCTGTTTATCAGCACGATAAAGGGCTTTCCTATTTCCTTAAGCTCCCTTATCACCCGTTCCTCCGCCGGGGCATAGGCTGAGCGCTCAATGTCCGCCACGGTCCCGTCACAGGTCACCACTATGCCTATTGTGGAGTGCTCCGCTATGACCTTGCGTGTGCCCATCTCGGCGGCCTCACCCATGGTCACCTCTTTGTCAAACCACGGGGTGGTCACCATGCGCTCCTCCCCGTCCTCGAATCGGCCGATGGCCCCGTCCACCATATATCCGACGCAGTCTATCAGGCGCACAGACACCTTGGCGCAGTCGCCCAAGCTTATATCAACGGCGTCTTCCGGAACAAATTTGGGCTCGGCGGTCATGATTGTCCGCCCCGAGCCGCTCTGGGGCAGCTCGTCACGGGCACGTTCACTCATATAGACATCCTCGATATTCGGAATAACAAGGGTCTCCATGAAGCGCTTGATGAATGTGGATTTTCCCGTCCTCACCGGCCCCACAACGCCGATGTATATATCGCCCTTTGTTCTGGTGGCGATATCCTGATAGAGGCTTAAAGCATTCATATAGTTTTCTCCCTTCGATTGTCGGCCGGTCCACACTTTAAGGCAGCGGTACGTCCCGTATATGACAGGCTCTTTTAGTACATGTCTATGTACTGTGAGGGGAGAGTATTCTGTTTTTTCCCGTGTATGCGCTCAATCATGGGAAAAAGCAATACGGGAGCCCTTTCGGCTCCCGCTTTAAAATCAATTGTCAATACTACACATAAAAGCTCTCCGGCTGGCAGCATGAGGCCGAGATTCTTATCTCAAGCGTGTCAAAACGCTTTTTCAGCTTTTCGGCCACTACTGGTACGATCACGTTTTCAGTGCAGAAATGTGACGCGTCGATGAGATTCAGCCCCAACTCGGCGGCGCTGATAAAGTGATTGTGCTTTAAATCCGCGGTCACAAGCGTATCACAGCCCCCGGCCACAGCCGCATACATGTCGCTGCCGCCGGAACCGCCGACCACAGCCACCTTTTTGACCGCCTTTCCGCCGTCCACATACCGTATGCCCTCCGTACCCAGGGCCCGCTTTGTCCTTGCGAGGAAGTCCGGCAGTCTGAGCGGCTCGGGCAATTCGCCTATGCGTCCGATACCGAACTGAACGCCCTTCTCCGTCACCCCGTCCACATTCAAAAGCCGCAGGTCATCAAGACCCAGCTTCCGGGCCAGAGCGTCATTGACTCCGCCCTCCGCAGCGTCGAGATTGGTGTGCATGCATATGGCTGCTATGTCCGCTGATATGAGCTCCAGAACGTTTTTCCCGGTCTCATCCCCGTCTGTTACGGATTTTAAGGGCTCAAATATAACCGGGTGATGGCTGACTATGAGCTGCGCGCCCATATCTCTGGCCTCGTCTATGACCTTTGACGTTATGTCCAGGGCCACGACCGCCATATCCACAGGGGCGTCAGACCTGCCCACCAGCAGGCCCACATTGTCAAAATCCCATTTCATTTCAACAGGGGCCAGCTCATTCATGTATTCGAGGACTTCTTTTACCTTTACCACTCAGCTCAGCTCCTCCCTCAGCTTTTTGTACTCTCCCAGTGCTTTTCTCGTCCCGTCGAGCTCTCCGCTGCCGGCGGAACGCTCCATGCCCGCTACCATTTTTTCGTGTTTCCTTATAAGCCCGTCCAGGTACTCCCTTAAAAGCGGGTCATTGTTTTTCCTGAACAGTTCAAGAGCTGTCTCGCCCTGTTTTTCATCTGCAATATACATGACGGGGTAAATCCGTCCGCTGTCCTTTACAAGCACCGCCGCCGACAGCCTGTAGCCTCTGTCACACAGCCAGCTTTCAAGCAGGGACAGCTTGCTCTGGGGCTGGATAATCAGCTTGCATGAGATCGTCCAGGGGGCCTCGCTCAGTATGGAAATGATGGTCTCTCCCCCCATGCCGGCCATGATTACTGTGTCCCCGTCCTCGGGTCCAAGGCCACGGAGCCCGTCCGTGAGTACAAAGCTTATACCCTCCCTTATGTCCGCCTCCTCGGCGGTTTGTCTCGCCCTGGAGAGAGGGCCCGGGGCGATATCACAGGCAAGAGCCCCGACGGCGATACCCTCCTGCAGCAGCCACACGGGTACATAGGCGTGGTCGGTACCCACATCTATTACCCTGGAGCCGGGACTGACAAAGTCCGCCACGGCTTTAAGTCTTTTTGTCAGTTTTACTCTCAATGTCACACCTGTATTAATCGGCCTTCGCAGTAAACAAAACTTATGTATAAGGGGATAGGCCTCTGCCTATCCCCTTATTCCTTTATAATGATATCCCGCCGAATCTGTCGTTTAATGCCTTAATGAAAGCGTCCGCGTCCACACCGTGGACTTTGCAGGCCTCTCCGAGGGTCTCCTCGCTGGCCATCGCGCATCCGAGGCAGTGCATGCCGATTTCAAAAAACATCGGCGCAGCCTCGGGCGTGGTTTTGAGAATGTCAGCAAGAACGGTGTCCTTATCGAATTTTGCCATGACAAAACCTCCCTATTAGTTTATCAATGGTATCCTGCCAATGCTTTTGAACAAACCGATGGGCTCGGCAAAGTGTTTTTTAAGCAAACAAAAAACCATCTTTTGCATATATTATAACTTCAAAAACCCGCAATTACAATAGCCGAAGCCCTTTTGGCAGACAAAAAAATTCACCCGATCCCAGTCTGCGCTCAGCGGTTTTTCGGAAATTCTCAGTCCTTTCAGGAAGCGGAAATCAAATGCTATTCACAGGCTACATATAACATTATACAAAATGTACAAGATACGACTGTTCTCCACGGGCTTTATACGCACACTTTTCTACGTTTTGCACAAATATCCTTTTCTTTTTTGTCGATATCGCTCCTGTATACTGCCGTTTATTCCGTTGAAAAACGGTATATGCTGTGTTATTATTATATCATCAATAGTTATGGAATC
>JAFRAF010000087.1 GCA_017405545.1 Oscillospiraceae bacterium
CGCCGAAGCTCTCGTTTGTGGCATTGCTGTACTTGTCGATCTTGCCGGCCAGATATGAGCTGCTCGCGTAGGAGCCATTGACCGTGTACTTCTCCGTGAGTATGACAAAGAGTGTGAACAGATCCTTGGCCTGGACATAGTAGTCGCCGCCGCCGAACTGCTCAACGGACAGATCCGCGTTTTCATACAGGCGGCCGCCTATCTTTACGAACTTCAGGTCATAGGGCTTGAGTTTGCCCTCCATCTTGCCGAAGCCGTCCTTGTTGAGCAGCTCAAACAGAGTGGTATCGCTGTCCTTCAGCTTCATATTCAGCGCGTTACGGGACACTATAGCCACATCTCCGCGGTTGAATTCTTCGCTTTCGCCGTTATAGCTGCCGTCGGTGAGGCCTATCTCGTCAGAGAGGGTCCAGGCGGAATCCCACTGGAAGTCGTTGCCGCTCTCATAGCCCAGGGCCCGGAGCACAAAGGTTATGTACTGTGAGGCGGTGACGGTGGCTTCGCCGCCGTAGGCGTCAGCCGACACGCCGTTTGTGAGCTTGTTGGTATAGGCGTAACCCACATAGGGGGCCGCCCAGTCGGCCACGTCGGTGAAGGGTGTGCTCCACTTGCCTGTCAGGGCGAGGTTCTCCTTGCCCAGCAGACGTACCAGCATGGTGACCGCCTCATGCCTTGTGGGGGCCCTGTCCAGATCGTATATGGGGGCCCCGTTCTCATCGGTGCCGGTTCCCTTGAACAGCCCCAGCTTATACAGCTCATTCGCCGCCTGAACGTCGGCTCTGATCTCAGGCTCCGTCCCATCGGCCAGGGCCATGGGCGCCAGACTGCAGATAAACATAAGTACAAGTAATAACGCTATCGCTCTTTTCACAAAAAGCTCTCCTTTCCATGGGCGTATGACATGGGCCCGCTTTTCCCCAGGGCCGCTGCTCCCATAAAACCGCCGTATTGTCGGTACAGTGTTTATTATTATCTCATTTTATCACGAAAAAGGCAATAGCGCCCGAAAAATATTTACAATAATTTACAACTCTGCCACGCCCGCCCCATACCAGTCAAGGGTGCAAAACGCGGCCTGAAAGCCCGCTTACATACAGACTTATTCGGCCGCGTCATGTGAAAATGGAAGTCCCGTTCAATTATCCCCTTTCAGGCCCAAGGGCGAGGTTTACAAGCTCATAGAGTTCGTCCGGGCTCTGCGCGGTGAAAGCCGCCCCCTCCAGCTCCCGCACGGAGCTGAAGCCGTAGGCGCAGGCGATGAAGGAAATACCGTTTTCCTCCGCCGCCGCGGCGTCATATCCCCTGTCACCCAGCATCACAGCCGATGACCTGCCTCCGACAGCTCTACCCGTCCTCTCTGCGTCCGGGCAGACAGCCGCCCTTGCCAGCGCATATCCGGGGGAATTCAGCAGCAGCTTCAGCACCTGTCCCTTCCCCGGCTCGGGATAGTCGTCACAGGCCAGAAAGGCGTCAAACCAGCGCCCCATGCCGAAGCGTGTCCAGTGGGCCAGGGCATAGGCCCGGGTACAGCTGCTGAGGACTATCATTGTGTGCCCCGCCGCTCTGAGCTTTTCAAGGCTCTCCGCCGCGCCGGAATACCAGCGGCCCTCCGTCTCCATCAGGGTCTCCATAAGACGGCCGACCCGCTCTCCCGCCTTCTGCCGCACACAGGCGGGCAGGTCCGGCCTGAAATCCAGCCACATCTCCTCTGTCCGCATGCCTATCCAGCCGCGGATGCGTGCCTCGTCCGGAACGGGAGCAGGCAGCTCCGGGTACTTTTTCCCCAGCTCCGCCGCCGTCTCCAGTACGGCGGGACGGTATATGGCCATGGTGTCGTGAACGGTGCCGTCGTAGTCGAATATCAGAAGCGCGCTCACAGCTGTCCCATGAGGTTGACCATCTCGATGGCGGACAGGGCGCAGTCATAGCCCTTGTTTCCGGATTTGGAACCGGCCCTGGCGATGGCCTGTTCGATATTCTCGGTGGTGACTATGCCGAAGAGCACAGGCAATCCCGTGGCAAGGGCCACCTGGGCTATGCCCTTGGACACCTCGTTGCACACGTAGTCGTAGTGTGTGGTCTGGCCGCGGATAACGGTGCCGAGGCATATGACCGCGTCATATTTGCCGGATTTTGCCATCTTCTGGGCCGCGGTGGGTATTTCGAAAGCGCCGGGCACCCAGGCGGCGGTGATGTTTGCTTCATCCACGCCGTGGCGCACAAGGCCGTCTATGGCCCCGCCCAGCAGCTTGCTCACGATTATCTCATTGAAACGGGCGGCCACTATTCCTACCCGCATGCCCTCCGGGGCGACTACCTTTCCCTCTATCACGTTTATTGTTTTCATATATAACCGTCCTTTCTAATATTATCCGCTCACTTATAGCTTATACCTGGGCGAGTATATGGCCCATCTTCGTCTTCTTTGTGGACAGATACTCTCTGTCGAACTCCTGGGGCTCTATCTCTATGGGGACCCTCTCCACTATCTTCAGGCCGAAGTCCCCTATGCCGTAGACCTTGTCCGGGTTGTTCGTCATAAGCCGCAGAGACTTGACCCCCAGGTCCTTGAGTATCTGTGCGCCGACCCAGTATTCCCGCAGGTCCGGGGCGAAGCCCAGCTCCACATTGGCTTCCACGGTGTCGAGGCCCTGCTCCTGTAGTGCGTAGGCCTTGAGCTTGTTGATGAGGCCGATTCCGCGGCCCTCCTGGCGCATGTACAGTACCACGCCGCGGCCCTCGTTCTCAATCATCTCCATGGCCTTCTGGAGCTGGAGTCCGCAGTCACAGCGCAGGGAACCGAAGGTATCGCCGGTGAGGCACTCCGAGTGCACACGGCACAGGACGTTCTCACCGTCACCTATGTCGCCCTTGACAAGGGCCACATGGTGCTCGCCGGTGATGTCGTTCACAAAGCCCATCATGCGGAAGGTGCCGACCCTTGTGGGCAGGCTCACATCCGCCTCTCTGACAACATGCTTTTCGTGTATGCGGCAGTAGTCCTGCAAATCCTTGATGGTTATAAAGGTAAGGCCGTATTTGTTTGCGAACTCCCAGAGCCGGGGCGTGCGCATCATGGTACCGTCGTCCTCCATTATCTCGCAGCAGACGCCGCACTCAGCCATCCCGGCCAGACGCAGAAGGTCCACCGTGGCCTCGGTATGGCCGTTGCGGACCAGCACGCCGCCGTAGCGGGCGATAAGGGGGAACACATGGCCCGGGCGGCGGAAGTCCTCCGGTCTGGACTCCGGGTCCACGCATTTGAGCATTGTGTATGAGCGCTCCGCCGCCGATATGCCCG
>JAFRAF010000088.1 GCA_017405545.1 Oscillospiraceae bacterium
AGGGCCCACAAGCAGTACGCCCTTGGGTATCCTGGCGCCCAGCTTTATATATTTCTTCGGATCCTTCAGGAAGCTGACTATCTCCTGCAGCTCGGCCTTCTCCTCGTCGGCTCCGGCCACATCGGCAAAGGTGACCTTCTTCTTCTCGTCGGAGCCTATGCGGGTGCGGGCCTTGCCGAATTTCATGGCGCCGCCTGCGCCGCCCCCCTGTCTGGCCATCATCATATACCAGAACAGGAAGAACAGGCCCATCAGCAGGACATATGGTATTATGCCCAGCCACCAGGGGGCCTTCCAGCCCTCGCCGTAGTCGTACTCGGTTATGACCCCGTTGTCCGTCTGCTCGGCTATGAGCTCGCCC
Organism: Oscillospiraceae bacterium; assembly: GCA_017405545.1. GTDB lineage: Bacteria > Bacillota > Clostridia > Oscillospirales > Oscillospiraceae > RGIG2311. The sequence goes on from JAFRAF010000088.1 coordinate 362, forward strand.
AGATCCGAGTAGAAGATATTTATGCTCAGCAGCTGGTGGGTGACCTCCTTGGACTCCTTGTACTCGTTGTACAGCTGCATGTGGAGGACATTCCCCTCGATATAGAAGCTCTTGACCTCCTCGGAATTGAACAGCTGCACCACCTCGGAGTACTTGACCGTGGGTATGGCAGCCTTATTCGACTGCAGCAGATATACGCTGGAGACAACTATGAGCAGCAGCAGGATATAGAAGCCCATATCCCGTTTTCTGTCGCGCTTCGGGCGCAGTCCGCCCGTCGGCAGTTTTCCTTTCTTATCACTCAAGTGGCAGTCACTGACCTTTCTGCCCCTATGCTCCGTAGAGCTCAGGGCGAAGTACCCCTATGAAGGGGAGATTGCGGTATTTTTCATTATAGTCGAGGCCAGAGCCCACTATAAACTCATCGGGACACTCAAAGCCGCAGTAATCGGAGCGCAGCTCCACCTTGCGGCGGGCCGGCTTGTCCAGCAGGGTGCATATCTTCACTGAGGCGGGCTTCCTCACGGACAGCACGTCCAGCAGATAGTGCAGGGTCACGCCGGAATCCAGTATGTCCTCCACGATAATGATATGTCTGCCCTCGATATCCTGACTCAAATCCTTGGTTATCTTCACGGCGCCGGTGCTGCTGGTGCCCACATATGAGGACACTGACATAAAGTCTATCTGGCAGGGCACCTGTACCCTGCGGACCAGATCGGACATGAACACGAAGCAGCCCTTCAACACACCTATCATCACCGGAAACTTGTCCCGGTATTCCTCAGTGATGGCGGCGCCCAGTCTGTCCACCGCCCTCTGTATGTCCTCCTCCGAAAACAGTATTTTCTCAATATCATTCAGCATTGGCCTGTATCTCCGTAAATCTCAGTATAAAAACCCTGTCCCCCGGCCCGGGTACGGCTCTGTCGCCGGGGCCTATGCCCAAAACCGCCAGCGGCCCCTTTTCGTCGGCCGCCACGGGGACCGTTCCCCGCTGACGGGCGGGTATGCGACGCTCGATATACAGCTTTTTCAGGGTCTTGGTGCAGCCCCCGATCTTCATACTGTCACCTGGCCGTCTGGGCCTGAGAGTTATATTACCATATATCTCGGCTGTTTTAAATAAAAAAGTATTTAAAGATTTGCAAATTTTGGAATCAAATACGCCCTCTTCCATACTGACGGCGTATTTCGTCCCCGGCAGGTTCACGCTCTCCCCCGGACGGAGGCTCAGCTCCGGAAAGCCCTCCGGGGCCTCCTCTCCGGGCTTCTGCCGGGATATGGTTCCGTAGCTCCTGCAAAGGCGCATGCCGGGTAGGTCGATGCTCGCCGAGGGGTTTTCATTTCCGCACAGCTCCAGTGCGGCCTGAATATGGACTTCGCCTACGCCGCTGCCCAGCCAGAGTCTGAGGCATCTTTTAGCTATGACCTCATCTGCGGTGGCGATGAGTCCGGCGTCCAGCCCGCCGTCCCTTTCCGCCCTCTCCATGAGCTCCCGGGCCCGGCCGTCCAGCCAGTCGTCCTCCGCGGCGATGATGCGTGTCATCCTGCCCACGGCGCCGTTGAGCTCCGGGTTTATGTCCCTCAAAAGGGGGATAACATGGTGTCTGAGCCGGTTTCGCGTGTACTCGTCGCCGGAATTGGAGGAGTCCTCCACATGCTCTATGCCCCTGGCCTCCAGCCAGTCCATGACCTGCTGTCGGCTCACATCCAGCATGGGCCGCACAAATCGCCCCCTGACAGGGGGTATGCCCCGCAAGCCCCGCAGGCCGGCGCCCCGGAGGAGATTCATAAGCACGGTCTCCGCATTGTCGTCGGCCGTGTGGGCCGTGGCAACTTTAGCGTCGCCGAGCTTTGCGGCGCAGTCCTCAAAAAAATCGTAGCGCAGCTGTCTGGCCGCCTCCTCGGTGCCGAGGCTGTTTTCACGGGCATATGCCGCCACGTCGCCGCTGCCCTGCATGTACTCAAGGCCCAGCTTTTCCGCCTGGGCTCTCACAAAGGCCGCGTCCGCCGCCGACTCCCCGCCCCTGAGGCCGTGGTCATAATGCACCACCGCCAGCTTAAAGCCCATTTCCGGGGCCAGCTCGTACAGGGCGTGCATGAGGCACATGGAGTCCGCCCCGCCGGACACCGCCGCCAGTACGGCGCGGTCTGCGGGGAGCATGTCATATTCCGCCGCCCTCGCCCGAATCAGCTCCAGCAGCTCCAAGGGCTCACTCCTCCTCATGCCGCCGTTCCACCGACGCAAAGGTCGTGTACTCCGGTATCCAGCGCAGCTCTATGGTGCCGGTCTCGCCCCGCCGGTTTTTCAGCACTATGCACTCGGCCACATTGGGCTTGTCCGTGGATTTGTTGTAGTAGTCATCCCTGTAAAGGCCCAGGACTATGTCCGCATCCTGCTCGATGGAGCCGGACTCCCTCAGGTCTGAGAGCATGGGCCGCTTCTGCTCGCGCTTTTCATTGGCGCGGGAGAGCTGGCTTAGACATATGACGGGCACGTTCAGCTCCTTGGCCATTATCTTAAGCATACGGCTCATGTCGCTGACCACCTGCACCCGGTTCTCATTGGCCCGGCTCGTGCCCCCGGCGGACTGCATGAGCTGGAGGTAATCTATGACCACCAGCCCCAGATCCTTGACCCGCCTGCACTGGGCGTTCATATCCGACACCGTCAGGGTGGGGTTGTCGTCGATAAGCAGATTGGACGAGCTGATGGAGGCGGCCGCCTGGGCCAGGTCCTGCCATTTATCGTCCCTCAGCCGTCCGGTCTGCAGCTGTTTGTTGTCTATAAAGCTCTCCCCGGACAGGAGCCGCATGCAAAGCTGCTCCTTGGACATCTCCAGGGAGAAGATCGCCACCGCCTTGCCCGAGTGCTTCGCCGCGTGCATGGCTATATTCAGGGCCAGACTGGTCTTGCCCATGCCGGGGCGGGCGGCTATGAGTATAAGGTCCGATTTGTTCAGACCCAGGATGAAATTGTCCAGGTCCGGAAGTCCGGTGGACAGTCCGGGCAGCCGGTTGGAGTTTTTCGCGGCCTCGCCCAGCTTTTCATACACGCTGACGATTATTCTGGACACCGGCTCCAGCCCGCCTATGCTGCGCCCCTGACGCAGGGCGTAGATCCGTTTTTCCGCCAGGTCCAGTATGTCCATGACATTTCCCGCCGACTCCATGGCCAGCTCGTTTAGATATGAGCCCGTCTCAGCCAGGGCGCGCAGCAGGGAGTAATCTCTCACTATCGCTGCGTAGGCCATCACGTTGGCCGCCGTGGGGGTTATATGCATGAGCTCCATGACATAGTCGGCGCTGTCCCGGCTGTAGGTGCCGTTCTCCCTCATGGTGTCCAGCACGGTGACCGGGTCAATGGGCCGGGAGAAATTGAACATGCTGAACATGGCCTCGTATATCTCCCGATTGGCCTTGAGATAGAAATCCTCTCCGCGCAGCACAGATACGACCTCCGCCATACAGCGGGAGTCTATGAGTATGGAGCCCAGCACCGACTGTTCTGCCTCGGCGCTGTGGGGCATTTGGCGTAGAAGAATGTCGTCCGGCATGTGTTCCTCCCATCGGCCCGCGGGCGCATGCCGCCCCGGGGCTCAGCTTTTCATCCTCATTCGCGGCGTTGCCGCGCGTTTAAACTCCTGTAAAGAGGCTACTTCGCCTCTGTGACTACCACGTTTATGGTGCCCGTGACCTCGTAGCCCAGCTTGCACTTCAGGGCATACTGGCCGAAGGCCTTAATAGGCTCCGCCTGCACAATGCGGTTCTTCTCAACGTTGATGCCGGTCTGCTCGGCGAGAGCCTCGGATATCTCCTTGGAGGTGATGGAGCCGAAGAGCCTGCCGCCCTCGCCGCCTCTGGCGGGGATCTTCACAAGGATGCCCTCCAGCTTCTTTGCCACCTGCCGGGCCTCCTCCTTTTCCCTTGCGAGGCGTATCTCCTCCGACTTTTTCCTCTGCTTCATCTCGTTTAAGTTGTTGGCGGTGGCCTCCACAGCCAGCTTCTGGGGGAACAGATAGTTTCTGGCATAACCGTCGGCCACGTTGACTAGCTGGCCCTTTTTGCCCTTCCCCTTGACGTCCTGAGTCAGTATAACCTTCATTTCCCTCGTTCCTTTCTATTCCATCGGGATCACATTGTCCTCTAAATACACATCTATGGATTTAAGCAGGGCCTCCACGACCTCCACAAGGGTCTTGCCGCTGATCTGGGCTCCCGCCGTATTGCGGTTGCCCCCACCGCCCAGCTTTTCAACTATAAACTGCACGTTTATCTCGTCCAGGCTCCTGGCCGAGATGCTCACAGTGCTGGCCGTCTCCGGGCAAACCACAAAGGACGCCCTGACGCCGGGGCTCTTCAGCCGCTCATCCGCCGCCGGGGCGGCGAGTCTCCTGCTCTGCATGGTCTC
>JAFRAF010000089.1 GCA_017405545.1 Oscillospiraceae bacterium
AAGGGGTTGTCCTTGCGGATGAGCCGTACGGCGTCCGCGGGACGGCCCGCGTTGATGAGGGCTATGTAGCCGGGGATATCCACGCTGGCGGGGCATAAGGTTACGCAAGGAGTGGGCTCGTCAAAGCTGCCCAGGCAGCGGTGCTTTGTGACGTGCTCCACATAGTCGGCGCGATTGGCCTCCAGGCCCTTGAGTACGGCCTGAGCGGTCTCATAGCCTATGGCGCAGTCAGCGGAATCCAGTATGGCCTTTGCGGTGTTCTCGATAAGATCGATGGTATCGAGAGTGGCCTTGCCGTCCAGCACATCCCGGAGGAGGTTCGCAAGCTGGCCCAGACCGACGCGGCAGGGGACGCATTTGCCGCAGGACTGGCTGTGACACGAGGTCACGAAGCTGAGCGCCAGGTCAACCGGACAAAGACCGCCGGGGCTGGCGGCCAGACGGCGCTGCAGATCCGCGAAGAGCTGATCGGCGGCCTTTTGTGCGGGACCGGTGTTTTTGATTTCAAGTCTGCTCATTTTTCTCACCCTGTTTCATGTTTAATTTGATTACTGCTGTGGTATGTATGATAGTTGTATATATGTAACATCCAATAGTTGATTTTTATAAATAATTGAGTTGTATTTAAAAAAACTATTGGGATGCTGCAAACAATTTAGGCCCAGATTAATATAAAGCCCGGGCTGTTTTCCGGGACCGCTGAATTATCTCTTTTTATTTTTGGCTATGCTTTCAGCGCTGCACATGGCGCAGGTGGTATAAAAAGACATTATTCTCATCTAAAAATAATTTACAAATCTACATAATGATGTATAATGAAAGATACACAATTAATGTGACAGTGCCGTAATACTCAAAAAACCCGCATAAAAGTGGAAAAAACTGTATTTCCTTGCATTTTAAAGGCTGTTTTTCGAATGTTTTTCACGGAAGCTGTTTGGAGCGGTTCACGGCGCACTCCGAACGATGTAGAAGCAAAATCATAACGCGTTCCGAATGGGGTTAGACATTATGCATTATAACTCTGAGCTTATATTTTGTCAAGGAGATATCTTTGCTCTGGTATTATCTGAATTTTGGTTTTAACTCTTTTTTTCAGTACCGGAACGATTTCAATGAAAAATTTTTAATTATTAAAATAATTTCATTTTCAGCTTTTTCCTTTCTCTTTGGTAATCAGGCCTGAGTATTGATCTGACAGGAGGGTTAGTATGGATCAGGTGGTTTTTGAGACCAAAAAATCCCGAAATCTTAAGATCAAGAAGAGCATTTTTGAAGCCGCCCTGCCTCTTATAAAGGCCAAGGGCTATGACAACGTGACCATCAGGGACATTTGCTCCGCTGCGGAAATCTCTACCGGCATGTTCTATAGACATTTTGAGTCCAAGGAGCAGATTCTGGATTTCTACTGCACTATTGCGGCCGAAAAGCTGGAACACTTTGTGCCCAGCGACGAGCATGACGCCTCGGTCATCGATCAGATAGTGGAATACTATCTCTATTTTACGAGATATACCATGGAGATCGGCCTTGACTTCTGGCGGCATTTCTTCACGCCCATGAGCGAAACCTTGATGGAGAGCACATTTCATGATGTGGTCATAGCCGTACCCGTGTCGGTATTTGAGTACGCGCAGAAGGAAAGGGGCCTTGTAATGCCCGAGGGGCGCAGTCCCCGTGATATCGCCCTTGAGCTGTGCACTATCATGAAGGGGATTTTCTTCGACTGGGGCCTTCAATACGGCGAGCTGGATATGCTCAAGTGCGTATCCGTCATGATCAGGACCTATCTGCTGGGCGTCTTCGGCAGGGAGGTATAGCGCTCCCGCCGGGCCGCCGCGATAA
>JAFRAF010000090.1 GCA_017405545.1 Oscillospiraceae bacterium
GCCATACAGGACATCATGCCCAAGGTCGAGGACAGCAATTTCATGTCTGACATCAGAACCCAGTTTCAGCAGTACAGCGATATCCGCGTACAGGCTGAGGCCCGGCTTCTGAGCATAGGGGCAAAGCCCGAGCCCGTGGGTATGATGAAAAAGGCCGGGATGAAGATGGCCACGGAGATGAACACCGTGCTGAGCAATGATACGGCACATCTCGCCGAGCTCATGATAAAGGGCAGTAATATGGGCATCACAAATATGACGAAGGTGATGAACAACTATACCGACCCGGACCCGGAGGTCAGCACGCTGGCCGACAGGCTCATTCAGACCGAGCAGCAGAATATCGAGCGGCTGAAGGTATATCTGCACTGAGCCTTCAGCGAGGGACAGGGGGAACGACGCGGGCTGCGGCTTTTGCGTGGGCCCCCTGTCTTCCTTTTTCGCCTGCCCAATACATGAGAAAAAATGTAAAAATAGAAAAATAGAGTGTTGACATTTATTTTTCAGCGTGCTATTATAGACAGGCATTAAGCGAACAGACAACTTGATATGGGGGTATAGCTCAGCTGGGAGAGCGCTTGACTGGCAGTCAAGAGGTCAGCGGTTCGATCCCGCTTATCTCCACCATGAAAGACAGACAGCCTTTTGGTTGCCTGTCTTTTTCGACACAGGCAGCTTGAGATCAAAGTGCTGACCCAAAATTCGAACGGGAAATGGGGACGGCATGAAAGCAGGTCCTATTTCTATATTCAGTCCGCCGCGAGAAGGACCGACTGCGGGTGGAAAGATGGGAGGATATTATGGAATACAGAAGATTCGGGGACACCGTTGTGGTGCGCATGGACAAAAACGAGGAGATCATAGAGCAGATTCGCCGCATTGCGGAGAAGGAGCAGATAAAGCTGGCCTCCGTACAGGCATTGGGGGCGGTGGACGACTTCACCGTGGGCGTCTTCAACACGACGACTAAGGAGTACCGCGCAAACGAGTTCAAGGGCGCGTTTGAGATAGTGTCCCTCACCGGGACCATCAGCACCATGGACGGGGAGTTCTACTGCCATCTCCACATGAGCGCGGGGGACAGCTCCGGCGCGGTGTTCGGAGGACACCTGAACCGTGCCAACATCAGCGCCACCTGCGAGATGATTATCAATGTCATACCGGGCCAGGTTGACCGTAAATTCAGCGAGGAGATCGGACTCAACCTGTTCAGCTTTGACAGGAACTGACCGCCGGAGGGCACAAGGGCTTTGCGATGGGATGTGTCTTGTCGCGGGCACAGAGACAGATATCGTATATATTTGACTTCGGGGGCGGGTTGCGCCGCGTATGCCCGAAGTCAAGTTGTTTTACCTGTTTTGGCGAATTGCGTTGAAACTGTGACGTGGTTCGGATATAATATAAATGTATATGAGATGCGGCGGAGCTTGCGCTGTCCGTATCCGGCAAAAGCTTGACAAAAGGGGACATGCGATAACATGAAAAAGCGCTGGAGATTTGCCGCCGCCTGTTTGGCCGTGCTGCTGATGCTTATACTTGCCGCGTGCGCCGGCGGGACAGCCGGGCAGCAGGAGCCTCAGACGGAGACGGACAGCTCTGCCGGGGCACAGTCCGATGTGCAGGAGCAGACTGCCGATGAGGACAGCCCGGAGGGGCAGACGGAGAAAAACGGGGATATATATTCTGTACACAAGCGATGTGCACGGGGAATAGACAAGGGCTTCGGATATGCCGGGGTGCAGCAGATAAGAGACACGCTGGAGACACAGGGATATGAGACCATCCTCGTGGACGACGGGGACGCCATTCAGGGCGAGTCTGTCGCCATGCTCAGCAGGGGCGAGACCATCATTGAGCTCATGAACGAGATGGACTACGATCTGGCCGTGCCTGGCAACCACGAGTTTGATTACGGCGTGGACCATTTTCTGGAGCTGGCCGATATGGCGGAATTTCAGTACTTAAGCTGTAACCTCAACCGGGAGGGAGAGCTTTTGTTTGAGCCCTTCACCGTATAGGAGGCGGCGGGGAAGAAGATAGGCTTTGTGGGTGTGCTCACTCCAAAGACCCTCACGACCTCCACACCGGCGTATTTCCAGAATGAGGCGGGGGATTACATATACGGCTTCATGCAGGACGCCAATGGGCAGGCTGTGTGCTCTGCCGTGCAGAGCGCGGTGGACGCGGCGCGGGCTGAGGGCGCGGAATTCGTATACGTACTGGGGCACCTTGGCTTCGGAGCGGACAGCATCCCCTGGACATACGCCGATATAATTGAAAACACCGAGGGCATAGATGTGTTTCTGGACGGGCACAGCCACGACACCGAGCAGGTGGTCATGAAGAATAAAAACGGGGAAGAGGTTACCCGTATCGCCGTGGGCACCAAGCTCAGCTGTGTCGGTTACAGCCACATCTCCGCGGACGGAGAGATAGTGGAGACCGGTATCTGGAGCTGGACCAACAGCGTCCCCGCTCCGGAGCTTCTGGGCATACACAATGACATCAGCGAAAAGGTCGACGACGCCATGCGGAAACTTGAAGAGCAGCTGAACGCCGTAGTCGCAGCCACGGGCGTGGAGCTTACGATAAACGATCCCGTGGAGCGGGATGAGAGCGGAAGCCCGATCCGCATGATACGCCGTGCGGAGACAAATCTGGGCGACCTGTGCGCCGACGCCTGTCGGGACCAGTCCGGGGCTGAAATCGCCTTTGTCAACGGCGGCGCAATCAGAGTCAGCATAGAAAAGGGCGACATCAGCTACGGAGATATACTGAATGTCCACCCCTTCGGCAGTATGCTCTGCGTAATAGAGGTAAGTGGCCAGCAGATACTCGATGCGCTGGAGTGGGGCGCGAAGGAGCTTCCGGATCAGTTCGGCGGCTTCCTGCAGGTCTCGGGCATGAGCTATGAGCTGCGGGTGGATGTTCCGAGCCTCTGCATCGAGGATGAAAACCAGATGTTTGCCGGGATAGATGGGGAACGCCGCGTGATGAACGTCACCGTCAACGGCGAGCCCATCGATCCGGAGGGCACATATACTCTTGCGGGCTATGACTATATGCTGTTTGAAAAGGGGGACGGCTATGCCATGTTTGACGGTGCGCCCGTCCTTCAGGACAGGGTAAAGCAGGACAGCCAGGTGCTTATCGACTACATAACCGACTCTCTCGGTGGGCAGATCGGCGAAGACTACGCCGACCCGTACGGTCAGGGCCGTATCAGCTTCCCTGATACTCAGGAGGGATAGAATCTGATGATTAGTGACAGCGTCGAATTCAACGCATGTGCTGACAATCAGCTTTGTTTGCTCCGCAGGCCAACTTTTTACCGGGAAAAAGTTGGTACAGGGGAGCTCGAGGGGCGAAGCCGCCTCGAATTGGATATTTGGCCTGATTTCCACCC
>JAFRAF010000091.1 GCA_017405545.1 Oscillospiraceae bacterium
ATACTGGACGAGCCCACAAACCATCTGGACATCCAGTCCAGAGAGTGGATCGAGGAGGCGGTTGAGGAGTACAGTGAGGCTCTTATCTTCGTCTCCCATGACAGGTATTTCATCAATCGCTTCGCCAAGCGCATATGGGACCTGGAAAACGGGGTGATAACCGATTTCCGGGGCGGCTTTGAGGAATACAGGAAGTGGAAAAGCACCCAGAACAGCTTTGAGCAGATAAAAAAGCAGAAGGAGCGCAAAGCCGAGGCCCCCAAAAAGAAGAAAAGCGGCATGTCACCCTCGCGCCAGCTGGAAAAGGTCGAGCAGGAGATTGCCAGACTGGAGGCCCGTCTGGGGGATATACAGGCGGATTACGAACGATTCTCCGCCGACTATGAAAAGCTCATCGAGCTGGATGGGCAGCGCGAAGAAATCGAAAACGAGCTTGCCGGGCTGATGGAGAGGTGGGAGGAGATCGCACTTCTCGCGGACGGACAGTAATACAGATACAGACAGATTCAGAAAGAGACAGGAGTGGCGATATGACAGAGACCTTGAGAACTCTACGCTTTGAGCTTGAAAGCCTTACCGTGTACAGGGAATTGCTGAAAGAGGAGCCAATAAAGTGTTTTAAGACGCTGGTGGAGGAGCTTTGCGACAACATGCCCAACGGATACAGCTGTGTGGACACCTATGCCCGGACATATTATGAGCTCAGAAGGGCGGGATTTGACTCCCTGGGCGGTTTTATCGCCGCTTGGCTCAAGACCGCGGAAAATCCCTTCACCTGGGCCGCGGCAATGGACGCCGGGGACGAGGATCTGCTGGAAGCCGGAAAGCGGGATCTGAACATCCTGACCCGGGCCGCCATGCTCTCATGCCGGGAGATAAAGGCGGCGCTCCTGGCTGTACTGGACGGCAAGGGCGATGTGAGCACCCTGCCCAGATGGGGCAGAGGCAGCATGCCCGGCTTTGAGAGTCTGTGCAGGTACTATAGGGAAAACGGTGTTGGCATATTCGCCGGGTGCAGGGCGTTCTCCCTGACACCAGAGGGCCTGATAGCCATAGAACACCACGATCCCATAAACAGTGATGTGATGATAGGCTATGAGTGGCAGCGGCAGGAGGTCTATGACAACACAAAGGCCCTTGTGGAGGGCGGTCATGTTAACAATGTGCTCCTGTACGGCGACAGCGGAACGGGCAAGTCCGCCACGGTCAAGTCCATGCTGAATATGGAAGAGTTCGACAAGCTCCGCATTGTGGAAATAGACAAGAGCTGTATAAACGAAATCCCGACCCTGCTGAGAAGGCTCAGACGCTATCCTCAGAAGTTTATCCTGTTTATAGACGACCTGAGCTTTGAAGAGGGGGACAAGAACTATTCCGCATTTAAGGTCATAATGGAGGGCAGCCTTGAACAGCGCCCCGCCAATACAGCGCTTTATGTGACCTCCAACCGCAGGCAGCTTGTAAAGCGCCGGTTTTCCGACATGGATGAGATAGACGGAACTGAGACCGTCCAGGAGAAGACCTCCCTGTCAGACCGCTTCGGCGTAAGGATACCCTATCTGGCCCTGGGCAGGCAGGAGTACCTGGATATGTCGGAGGCGCTTTGCAGACAGAGAGGCTGCGAGCAGGACTCGGAGCTTATTCGCAGGGAAGCCCTGCGCTGGGAAATGGAGCACGCCTCCAGGACTCCGAGAACAGCTACCCAGTTTGCGGATTTCATGGCGGCGAAATGATAAAAAGGAACTATCAGAGCGAGCTTGATGAGATCATAGACGGCCTTTCCGGTCGGGCGGAAACGCCGAAGCTGCTGCTGCACAGCTGCTGC
>JAFRAF010000092.1 GCA_017405545.1 Oscillospiraceae bacterium
TGGGCCGCCAGCAGGGCCTCCAGGTTTATTGTGCTCTTGCTGCCGTAGAGCTGTCCCGTCTCGGGCAGGGCCTCCAGCTCAGCGGGCAGATATACCATCTGCCCAGGGCTGGGCGTTCCGCTGACGCAGACCAGCTTATCGGGACACAGGGCCGCCAGCAGCATTGTGGCCACAGCTCCGCTCGGCGCCACGGCTGTGATCTCAGCGGGGATATCCACACTGCGTCCCGTGTCATCTGTTATGCTGACGGCCGCCGGCGCTTCCTCAGTCTGCTCCTGCGCGGCGTTTTCCGCCTCGTTTTCGGCTGCGCCGTCAGCTGTATCGGCGGCGTCCTCTGCTGCGCTGTTTGCGTCACTGACTGCCCCGCAGCCCGCCAGGCTGAATACCAGCATAAGACAAAGCAGCAGACTCAGCACTTTTTTCATCATATTATCCACTCCCCTTGTTTTGTAGTTTTAAAAATATATTTTATCACAAGAATATATTCTGAGATTATCACAGCACCCGTTCCGTGTCAAGTCAAAAAGCTCTTCGAGCCCGATGATGGATCCAAGCGCATATTTTGAATGTTCATGTTGTGCTGCGCGGTTTTTATGTTATAATTGAAATAGAATACAAAAGCAAAGGAGAAGTGTTATGAAAAAGTGCATATCCCTGTTCCTGGCTCTGATCATGCTCTTTGCGCTCATGCCTGCCGCGCTGGCGGTGGAGCCGGGGCTTGACAACTTCCGGAAGATAAACGAATACCCCTCCGGCCAGTTCACGGACGTTAAGGACGACGCCTGGTACCTGGAGAGCGTCAAATCCGCCTATGAGTACGGCCTTGTCAAGGGCTCCAGCGCCACCACCTTCAACCCGGAGGGGAACATGACCCTGGCTGAGGCTCTGGCCCTGGCAGACAGGCTCCACAGCATATACAATACAGGCGCTGCTGACTTTGTACAGGGCGAGCCCTGGTATCAGGTCTATGCGGACTACGCCATGTCAAATGGCATAATCAGCTCCGATGGCTTTGCCGACTATAACGCCAAGGCCACCAGGGCCCAGTTCGCCCAAATCTTCGCCAGAGCTCTGCCGGAGAGCGCCCTGCAGAAGATAAACAACATAAGCGAGGGCATGATACCTGACGTGAATGGCACCGACTCCTTCGGTCCCGATGTGTACATGCTCTACAACGCCGGCATACTGACGGGCAGCGACGTCTACGGCACCTTCAACCCCAACAGCAACATAAAGAGAAGCGAGGTCTCCGCCATCGTCACCAGAATGGCCGACGCCTCCCTGCGCAAGAGCTTCACCCCCGCAGAGCGGATCGAGGTTACAGGCATAACGCTGAACAAATCAAACGAGATCATAGACAAGGGCGGCATACTCTGGATTAGCGCCGCGGTCAGCCCGGACAACGCGTCGGACAAGACCGTGACATGGACATCCTCGGACGCCTCCATAGCCAGCGTATTCAACGGCAAGGTCACCGGCTTAAAGCCCGGCACGGTCACCATCACCGCCGCCGCTTCAAACGGCATGTCCGCCAGCTGCACCGTGACTGTCAAGAACAGCGATGCGTCGAGCGACTACGCCGGCGTTCTTCAGCTCTGGAAAGACGCCTGCGCCCAGGGCAGCTACGACGCGGTTAACAACAATGCCAGCTTTACAGAGTGCAACATATGGGCCATGCAGGACTACTTCCTCTGGGGCCACTCTTTCTACTACGACTGTAAGGACATAAACGGCGACGGAGTCAGTGAGCTGATCATAAGCTACGTCAGCTATGACGACAATACCATCTGCGGCATCTACAGCGTCAAGGACGGCATCTGCTACTACTATCTGTACGACTATTTCAAGGCCTACAACGTGGTGGATACACTCGCCGACGGCACCGTTTACACAAGGCACTTTAATTACGGAGAAGAATCCGGCTACGATGAATACATATTCTGGCGGCTCAATGAGGGCCTGGACATGGAGCGTGTCGCCTATTTCAAGGAGTACAACAGCAGCTATTATGACATAGACGGGAACAAGCTGAACTCCGGCGAGGCCATCAAAGCCATCTCCCGCTACATCGACGGGGAGAGGATGAAGTTCAACTGGAAGCTGCTGTCCCACAATTACGCCTATGACTACATGGACGAGATAGAAGCTCTTCTTATCACCCCCGGCGTGAACGGCATGCTCAAAACCGCGTTTACAGACGCGAAAAAGGTCGATTTATATGAGGTGATCTACCAGATGTCGGACGACAACCTGGACTACTACAAGGTCCTGTCCGCGTACAAGAAGGAGTTCGACTTCTACGACACCAGCCTTACATACATGTCTAAAGCAGGACTGGACAAGTTCCTGAAAAAATACACCGGCTTCGGCTTTGGGGACGCGAATTGGGATCTTACGTATGTCAACTACGTGAAATCCATAGACACCTACTGCATAGAGCATGGGGACACCAATATGCAGCCGGTGTATGTGATGGATGCCTCCAATGACGGTGACATCATCAATGTGGTCTATTACCCCGCCGGCGGCGGCAACTGGTACTTCTACAACAGCGTAACCGGGAACATGGGCAACTCAGAGTACATGCAGCTCACAGTCAAGCGCCTTGGCCCCGGCAGCTACCAGCTCATCTCCAACCTGCCCCTCTGATGATTCAGAATAAGCCGGTTTAGAAAGACACGGCATATAAAATGTATAGAGCCTTCCTCTCTAAGGGGAAGGCTTTGTTTTGCGGAAAAGCACTTCACAGCGTCAGGTTCCCTTGTGTAAAAGCAGCAGGCGGGATGCCTGCTGCTTTTGTGCTGTATTGATATTGAGTTTTACCCGTATTGGGCTTTGTCTGCCTACTTCACATTTTCGGTGAAGCGCATGAACAGGGCCGCGGCCTGAGCCCTTGTGGCGTTGTCGCCGGGGAGCAGGCTGTTGTTGTCGCCCTGCATTAGGCCCGCGCCGCATGCCCACTGCATGGCGGGCATGGCCCACTCGCTTATGTCGGACGCGTCGTTGTAGGAGAGAATGTTTGTGTCCTCGCCAACGCTCACGTCATAGCCCTTGAACTGGGCGTATCGGTAGAGGATGGCAGCAAACTGCTCGCGAGTGATATTGTCCGTGGGGCCGAACTTGCCCTCTCCGTAGCCGTTTACAATTTCATTGCTGTTGGCCCAGACTACGGCGTCAGTGTACCACTGTCCTTCCTCCACGTCGTCAAAGGCGTTCTCGCCCTCGACCTCCGGCTCTCCCTCGAGGCGGTAGAGGATGGTGACTATCATGGCTCTTGTAGTAGTACCCTGAGGATCAAACTTATCCTCGGCCACGCCGTTCATGAGGCCCTTTTCCGTGACGTTTCTCACGGCATCGGCGTACCAGGAGCCGCTGTCCACGTCGTAATAATCATCGGAGGTCTGAGCCCCGCCCTGTTGGCCGTGCTCCTGTCCGGAGTGTCCGCCGCCGGTGTCAGGGTCGAAACCGCCCTGTCCGGAGCCCTCAAGGGTTTCGGCCTCGGCGACGGCCTCGCCGTCAATATAGAGAGTGTAGGTTTCTCCGGCTTTCAGATCTTCGGAGGCCAGCATCACGCAGTTGGCGGCCTTTACGCCGGTGGCGGAATACAGGGTGTTGTCGCTGCTGTCCTTTATCTCGATCCTGCTGCCGGACTGTATGCGAATCATGCTGCTGTTTTCAGCCTGAGCGCCGGGAC
Source organism: Oscillospiraceae bacterium (assembly GCA_017405545.1). Classification (GTDB taxonomy): domain Bacteria; phylum Bacillota; class Clostridia; order Oscillospirales; family Oscillospiraceae; genus RGIG2311. The sequence goes on from JAFRAF010000092.1 coordinate 3,695, forward strand.
CGCCGCCTGTCTGGCCGTCGGTATTGCCGGAGAACTCGGGTGGCATCATGCCGCCGCCTGTCTGGCCGTCAGTATTTCCGGAAAACTCGGGTGGAGTCATGCCGCCGCCTGTCTGGCCGCCGGTATGGCCGGAAAACTCGGGTGGAGTCATGCCGCCGCGCATCTGGCCGCCGGTATTGCCGGAGAACTCGGGTGGAGTCATGCCGCCGTCTGTCTGGCCGTCGGTGCTGCCGGAAAAATCAGGCGGGGTCATGCCGTCGGGAGGCGTAGGCATCTCGTTGTTTTCTCCCATCTGGGGCATCTGGCCGCCGGGCATCATACCCGCGCCGCCGGTCTTTCCGAAGACCACATATGTGCCGTAGGAGGGAACCTGGTTCATGCCGGTGCAGTCCACGGTAAAGAGGGTGCCGCCGCTGACGGTACACTTCCTCGCATAGTCCAGGGCGTTGTTCCCGTTGTTTGGGGCTCCAAAGAGTTCCACTATTCCGGCGGTGATGTTGATGTCCCCGTTGGAATCCATGGCATCTCCGTTGGCGTTGACATACCAGCTGCCGCCGGTGACGTTGATGGCGTAGTCGTAGTCCGCCAGATCCCCGTTGGCAGCGTTGATGCCGTCGTCTCCGGAGGTTATGACCGCCTTGCCGGAGTGGAGATTCACGGCTGCGCCCTCCAGGCCCTCGGTGCACTTAGTTATGGTGATGTCCGGGCCTGAGGAAGCGCCCTCGGCGCCCACGGTGATGACATAGTCGGCGCTGATGCCGTCGTCCTCGGCGGAGATTTGGAAGGTCCCGCCGCTTACGGTGATATTCCCGGCGGATTTAAAGGCGTCGTCGCCGGAACTGATGTCGAAGATTCCGCCGGTGATCGTCAGTTCCCCGACAGCTTGGACGCTGTCGCCGGTGGAGCTGATCTTCACCGTGCCGCCGTTGATGGTAACGCTTCCGGCGGAGTCGGTGTCGCCCTCATCCGGCTCGGCCTTGATACCATCGTTGCCGGCGTTTACGGTGATTCTGCCGCCGTTTATCACAACTGCGTTGTCGCAGGCGATACCGTTGTTCTCCGCGTTGACGATGAGGGTGGAGCTGTCAACGGTGACAGTGGAGAGAGCCGCACCCTTGATTCCGTTTTTGCAGTTGCCGTTCACCGTCAAGGTCCCGTCGCCGGTGATTGTCAGTGACGCGCTGCTTTTGACCTTTACCGCGGCCCCGTCGAAACCATCGGCCTCCTCGTTGGCGATATCCTCGGCGTCGGTGAGGGTGTTGGTTCCGTTCACCTGCAGGGTCACCGCACTCTCTTTATTGCAGCTGATGGCCGCCGAGTCGGAGGAACTGAGGGAGAGGCCGTCCAGCACCAGAGTGACGTCGGTGGTGCCCTTTTTCACGGTTACGCTGCCGTCGGAGCAGGAGCCGGTAAGAATAAAGGTGCCGGACTGGCTGATTGTCAGGTCCGTACCGTCGATTTCGACCCCAGCGCTCCCGCCGGAGGCGGTGACAGAGCTGTCGGTGAAGGTCAACGCGGTTTCCGTCCCCGCGGCCTCCGCCGTAAAACCGGCTGTACCGAAGAATACCGCCATGGCCACGACCGCCAGGACACACAGTCCGGCGCTCAGCGCCGAGCACAGCTTTGAAATCGGTTTGTTCTTCGCGGAAGTGTTGTTGGAATTGCTTTCAAATCTTTTAATGTTCATTACAAAGTCCCCTTTCCTTCTTTTCCGCTGGCGACACGGGCGCAGGATATCTCCAGATTGCCGTTCCGGCAGCGTAGCTCATCTAAAAAGTCCTTTTCACTCCTTGTATCCTTCAATCGGATACGGTATTTCAATTTGAACAGACTGCCCATGTTGACGGTTTTCACGGAGCTCAGGCTGTGCTGGACCGTATACTTCTCAAAAAGGTCGTCAAAAAGGCCGCTGTAGTCCATGTCCTCTGGAATCGTGATTTTAAGGTCCCTGTCCCCGTCGGTCCTTCCGCCGGGCAGGGCGTTTCGGATGAGGCTGATGCCGCAAACCACCGCCGTCGCCAGAACCGCCAGACCGATACAGCCCATGCCGCAGGCGAGGCCCACCGTCATGGCCAGGAAGATGACCGCTATATCCTGAGCTGAGCCCGGCGCGGAGCGGAATCGGATGAGGCTGAACGCGCCCATCACCGCCACGCCTGTGCCCACGGAGCCGTTGACCAGCATGATCACCATCTGTACCAGAAACGGAAGGAATATCAGCGCGCCGAACAGGCTGTCGCTGCCGTTGTTGGTTTTGCGGCTGACAAGGGCTATGACA
>JAFRAF010000093.1 GCA_017405545.1 Oscillospiraceae bacterium
CGCGCTTCGCCATGTGCTCACCCGCACAGCAAGCGAGAGCATAGTGCAGTCCGGCGTCTTTAAGGCGGCTGGTCTTACCATCGACTACGACAAAATGCGTGTTTATGTCGACGGAGAGCACGTCCATCTGACGCAAAATGAGTACAGGATAGTCGCCCTTCTGGGTAAATACGCGGGCAAGGTCCTGACATATGACTACATCATCAAAGAGCTCTGGGGGCCAGGGGTCAAGGATAACAATCAGATCCTGCGGGTCAACATGGCAAATATCAGGCGCAAAATCGAGAAAAAGCCGGCGGAGCCCCAGTATATTTTTACAGAGGTTGGAGTAGGCTACCGCATGCTCGACGCAGATCAGCCTTCCCCTCCGTCAGCCGTACCCGGAGATTGACAAATCGAACAATGAGCCCGATTTACAAAAGCAGAGGCCGCATACAAGCGGCCTCTGCTTTATTCTGCTTATTATGTTATTGTCTATAGCTAATTTTCCAAGTCTTTTATTCTCACGAAAAACTCTTCTCTTGAATAAAGAGCGTTTAAAATATCCAACAGCGCATTTGCCGACAGCTTCGTGGGGAGTCCAAGTATGCGCGCCAGCGCCCTTCTTTTTTCAGCGCTGTGGGGTCCTCCGCTCAATCCCGACTCAAAAAGGTCGGCCTTACTTATGCCGCCCCGCTTTTCGGAATTGTCCTCATTGGCAAATGTGGCTCCGCAGCGCTCCAGCGCCTCTATTATCACTTCCGGGCGCATGCCCTCCACGCCCAGCAGGCCCTCTTTTGAGCTCTCCGACTTTCTGCGTTCCTTCCCCTCTATTTCGGGGATATATGCGTGCTTGACGCTGTTTTCTCCGACTGCGCCCTTTATGCGGTTTCTTATGAGAAAGCCCGCGCTGTCGCTGTCTGTTAAAACAATAACGCCCGGATCTGCGGCGAGTCTTCTGATAAGCTCCATCTTCTCCTTATCATTGAACAGGCCAAAGCCGGAAGTCTCAAGTATGGCGGCATCCACAACCTGACTGACCGTGTTTTTATCATATCGCCCCTCGACGATAATAACCTCTTTGACTTTTCTCAAATCGTTCACCGTTCCACCAGGGCCAGCTCCGCCAAAAGCTGGCTGAGCAATTCATATGCCTCTCCGCCGCCGCTGTTTAATCTGAGCGCGGTATCGCCGGACAGCTCCACCGCCCTGCGGCACCAGTTATGAGATACCCTCCGGGCACCCTGATACATGTTTCTCGCCTGGAAATCATAGCGTATGTCGCACATGTCCATATAATCGCTTAAAGCAATACCTGAATCCACACATATACGGGCGCTGAAAAGCTGCCGCATTTTTCCCGCTATGGAGAACACGAGTCTCTGAGGCGCCTCTCTCATGGCTATCAGCTTTGAAAGCAGCACCGCAGCCCCCTCAAAATCAAATTGAGTGATGCTGTCAGTCAGCTTGTATATTTCGGCCTCCAATACGGGTATAACCACGGCGTCGATGCTATTCCTCGTAATTACATTCCCTCCGCTGTAGGCCGCCAGCTTCTCCGTCTCCGTGACCAGCGTGGCCATAAGCCCGCCGGTCAAAAAAGCCAGGTACTCCGCGTCTTCCGAGCTTATCTCTTTGTTGAGGGCCTTAAAGCGTCTCTTTATCCATTTTACAATCTCGGACTGCCCCTGCCTCTTAAACTCGACTATCTCAAACAGCTTTTTAAGAGCGCCGTTTATTTTTACTCTGCCGTCGATCTTAAACTCCAGAGTGTCATATACGAAAAGAAGGCATATATAGTCCGGCAGGTCGCTCAAAACATCCAGCAAATAGTTTTTTTCCTCCTCCGGCAGCTTAAAAAGATCCATGTCCCACACCTCAACCAGGGTGTGCTCCGCCAGAAAAGGCATGGCGTCAACAGCCTCCGCCAGTTCCACCACGCTGAGTTTTTTGCCGTCATACTTCCTGTGGTTAAAGTCCCTCGCCCCCTCCGGGATAAGAAGGTCTCTCACTCTCTCGGTATAGCGTTCCAGCAGGTAGCGCTCCTCTCCGTGGAATATATACAGTATTTTCAGTTCCTCAGCGTCTTTAACCGCTTTAAGCCGGTCATATCCCGGACTTTCATCACGTTTTTTTGCCATAATTACTCCACATTGATTGTAATGTTTCCGCTTAAATCAGTACGGTATACCGTCACCCCGGCCAGTTCAAGCCGCCTGAGTGTCTCCTCCGATGGGTGACCGTATGTATTGTATCCCACAGAGATGACCGCTGTCTCCGGTCTCAGCCTCTCAAGCAGCTCCATGGATGTGGAATATCTGGAGCCGTGATGGCCCGCTATGAGAAGCTCTATATCTGGCAGGAATCTGCCATCGATAAGCTCATGCTCCCCGGAATAATCCAGGTCACCTGTAATTAGCGCGTCCCAGTCCCCGCTGGAAAACAGCAGGCACAGGCACTTGTCGCTGTATGAGTCAACGTCCATTATCGGGAAAAGGCCGATCCCCGCGTTCTCAAGCTCCACGGTCGTATCTTCGCATACAAAGCTGACCTTTGTTCCGCTTTCCTCCAGCAGGTCTACCACCGCCTGAGTCTTCCATTCCTCCCCTTCCACTGTCGGCGGAAGCATGGCAGAGTACACATCCACTCTCGAAATGAGATCCTCCAGTCCGTTCGTATGGTCTGTGTCATAATGGGTCAAAAACAGTATATCAACCCTGTCCCGTCCCCTGCTGAGCAGGTAGTCGGCGGCCGTATTCCCCGCGTCGCCGCCGCTGGCGCTGCCGCAGTCAACGACAAAGGCCGCGTCCTTAGAGGTAACCACAATGCTCTGGCCCTGCCCCACATCCAAAGCGGTAAAGCTCATATCCTCCCGCCTTGAGCTGAGTGAGGAGCCGACCGCTATACCGCACAGGCAAACAAAGAGCAGTGAAGCGGGTATGATAAGCTGTCTGGGCTTTGCCTTCAGTATCACCGCGGCTATAACAACGGCGTACAGCCATACTATCCATATCAGCATGAACACGTTGACCATATATATGGATGCAAATGGAACTGAGGAAATCACTCCGGCCGCCGAAACAATGTAATTTGCCGGAAGCGAAATTAAAAGAGCGGCTATCTTGCCCAGGGGCAGTACGATAAAGCCCAGCAGTACTGAAACAAGCCCTCCGCAGAATGTCAAGGATGCGGCCGGCAGTATCAGCAGATTGGATAAAGGCGCTGCGAGAGATACGTACCCGAAATACAGGGCGGAGAGCGGCACTGTAAAGGCCAGCGCTCCGACGCTGGCGGATATACTGGAGGCGAGGAAATAAACCAAAGGCTTGAGCAGCCCCCCGCATTTGCCTGCTCTGAACAGCTTTAACAGCCAGTCATATACAGGCTGTGATATCAAAATAAGGCCCAGCACCGCCGCAAAGGACAACTGCAGCGATGCGCTTGCCGCAGAGAAGGGATTGACAATTATCAGCAACAGAAGAGCGAAAGAAAGCGTTGTGATACGGTCGGCCTCTCGCCGTGAAAGTTCAGCAGCAAGCAGAATTATCTGCATTATGCCCGCCCGGGTCACAGAGGGCGAAAAGCCCACCATGGCCATAAACAGCAGGATGACAGGTATGGAAATACACAGAGCCCAGGGGCGTCTCCCGAATCTGAGGATGATAAATGTCACCAGAAACGCGACATGCA
>JAFRAF010000094.1 GCA_017405545.1 Oscillospiraceae bacterium
AGAAAAAAAAGAGATAAACCAAAACAGGTTGATATTATCTCACTGCTGATATGTGCCTGCACTTGCGTTCTATTCATCTTTGTAATATGACCATATATTTATCAGAAAGGAAAAACAAATATGCAGGAAATGTCCATAGTAAAAAAATCAATAATCACAGCTATATGTATAGCCCTGTGTGTAGTTCTCCCCCAGTTATTTCATGCAATACCGGAGGGTGGGCGTATCTTTCTGCCCATTCACATCCCTGTTATTCTTTGCGGCTTGATATGCGGATGGCAATACGGGATAATTGCCGGCGCACTGGGACCTGTACTTTCATTTCTTATAACAGGTATGCCGGTAATTATCGACCTTCCTCAGATGATCGTCGAGCTCATAGTTTACGGCTTAATGACAGGAATACTCATGAAATTCATACACACCAAGAACACATATGCCGATCTTTATATATCGCTTGCAATAGCCATGCTTCTTGGACGTGTGGCTGCAGCCATTGTAAGAACGATCATATATGCCGGAGGTGGCAGTGAATTTTCACTGGCTATTTGGGGCACAACATATTTTGTGACCGGGCTCCCCGGAATAATAATACAATTTGCAATTATCCCGAGCATAGTCTTTGCTCTCATGCAGGCAAGGGTCATCCCGAAAAGATATGCAACAGAGCAACATACCGTCAACAGTTCCGGCGGTTGGTACAATGAAACCGCAGAAAAAACAGGGTCAACGGATAAAGGAGAAGATATTGATGATTAATCAAAAAGAAATCAGTGATTTTTTTGATAAGGCCGCACCTGAATGGGATGCACACCAAAAACGCGATACTGAAAAGATACGTACAATATTGGATCTTGCAGGCGTCAGAAAGGGATGTGATGTACTTGATGTGGCTTGTGGTACAGGAGTACTCATTCCTGATTATATCTTTCTGGAAGCAGGCTCTGTTACCGCGATTGATATCTCATCTCAAATGATCAGTATAGCAAGGGGTAAATATCCGGAAACAACGTTTCTGCTCGGAGATGCGGAAACTTATGAATATGACAGGCTGTTTGATGCCATTGTCATTTATGATGCTTCACCTCATTTTCCTGATATTGAAAGACTGATAAAAAGGTTATCATCTTTTCTCAGACCCGGCGGCAAGCTTACCATCGCACACAGTATGGGACGGTTAAAGCTTGATGCGCATCATTCCGGATCCGCAAAAAAAGTATCTCTGCACGCTATGCCTGCTGATGAGTTAAAGGAGATCTTTTCACGCTATCTGACGGTAACAGCGACAATATCTGACGAAAACATGTACCAGGTCACCGGAATATTACAATAGTTCTTCGAAATAAAAAAGCGGGTTTTCATACCACGAAAATCCCGCTTTTATACACCTTGAACAAATCTTGTTTTAATATCTTTGAATACTTTTCAGATAGCTTACGGCAGCATCATATACTCCGCTCGTAGCCTCGTTTATCGTAGGCTTTTTTATTATCCTGAACAGTATCCGAACAATCTCCTCGCTCGGATGCTCACCGAGTTTTGGAATTTCATTTGTTATAAGATCTTTCTTCTTTTCTTCGTCCGTCTGTTCCGCTGCGCTCTCCCGCTCATCGGAATGCGCATCTGTTTTCGGCGTCTGATCCTCCGGCCGGGGCCTCAGGACATAGTCCGGCACCGGGGCAGATCCGCCCTCGGTGTTCAGACGGTGGGGATACCGGGCCCTGTACTCCTCCAGAATATCCTCTCCGGACAGGATCATGGTCGCCCCTTCTCTTATGAGCTCGTTAGAGCCCTCGCAGGCTCTGGAGTCCACATTTCCCGGGATGACGAAGACGTCCCGGCCCTCCTCGGCGGCCAGCCTGGCGGTTATCAGCGCACCCGACTTTTGGGGGGCCTCCACCACCAGTACACCCAGGGACAGGCCCGCCATTATCCTGTTTCTCTCTGGAAAGCGCCATCGCTCCGGGTTTGTGCCTGGCGGGTACTCGCTTATCACAGCGCCCGTCGCGGCACAGTCCTCATACAGGCTGAGGTTTTCCCTCGGATACGCGGCGTCAAGGCCTCTGCCGGACACTCCTATCACCCGACCATCGGCGCGCAGTGCGCCCAAAGCGGCCGCTGTGTCTATGCCGGTGGCAAGCCCCGACACTATCAGGCCGCCGCCCTTGCTTATCTGCCACGCGGTACGCTGGGCGGCGTTGCGGCCATAAGGCGTGCACTTTCTGGTACCCACAACTGCCACAGCCACCTCGTCGTCCACACTGGGCAGACGTCCCCATATATACAGGACGAGAGGCGGATCGTATATATTCTTCAGTCTCAGCGGATACAGCGCGTCCTGTATGGTGAGTATCCTGTGGCCGAGGGCATAGCTGTCATCAACGGCCTTTGCCGCACCGGAAAGCTCCTTTCTGCTCAGGGCCTCCACGGCCCCGTCGCTGAGCCAGCCAACACTGCGCAACTGCTCCTCTCTGGCGAAGAACACCGCTTCAGGGCCGCCAAGCTCCTCCGCCAAACGGAGTTTGTCCCCTGTCTTTATGCCACGGAGCGCCGAAAGCCAGACCCAGTATCTAAGCATTGACATGGCTTTCGACCTCCCTTGTTATCACATTCTATATCTCCTGCGCCCGCATGTGCCACATCAGCACCGCGGCCGCGGCCGCCGCATTAAGGGACTCGCTCCCGGCGGCCCTGGGTATATTTACCCGCGCATCGCACATATCCAGCAGCTCGTTAGAAAGGCCCCTGCCCTCGCTGCCTATGCATACGGCCGTATCGCGGAGCTCCAGCTCTCTGATATCACGGCAGTACCCGCCGAGGGCTGCGCCTATGAGTTTTCTGCCTCCTGTGACGCCCCGAAGCTCATCCGGCCGGCACTCCACTATGCGCTGTCTGAAAACCGCGCCCATGGACGCCCTCAGCGTCTTGGGGTTGAAAGGATCCGCGCAGGCCCCGAGCAGTATGACGGCCCCTATGCCGAAGGCGTTGGCCGTCCTTATGGCCGTGCCCACATTCCCGGGATCCTGTACGTTCTCAAGCACCAGCACGGCGCCGCCATCGGGAACAGATCCCGAAAGGGACGGCATGGCGCAGGTGAACAAAACAGGCTGCGGGTTTTTAAGCGGCGATATGTATTCCAGTAGGCTCTCGCTCACCCGGAACACCCCTGCCCCGAAGGGCGGGTCCACATCTTCGCCGTCACATATAAACACATCGCCGAGCTCAAGTCCTGCCAGCTCAGCCTCCCTGAGAAGCTTGGCCCCGTCACAAAGCACAAGGCCCCGCTCCCTGCGATAAGCCCGGGAAGCGCCGAGCTTTTTAAGCTCCTGGACTTTCAGGTTTTTCCTGCTTGTGATGGTCTCCATTTTCCGCAGACATCCTTTTTTAAATATAACGGGGGCTGTCCCAACTTCAGAAACAGCCCCATAACATTTCCGGTTGAGACCTCGGATTAAAACTCAGCTGAAAACTACTTCTCTATCTTCAGGATTTCGAATTTAAGCGTTCCGGCAGGGGCTTCCACATCCACTATCTCGCCCACTCTGTGCCCAAACAGTCCTCTGCCGAAAGGCGAGTCATCGGATATGCGTCCGGCCATGGGATTGGCCTCCTGTGACCCGACGATCTCATATGTCTCCTGCTCGTCGAGATCAAGGTCTCTGACAGTTACCTTGCTGCCTATGCCCACCTTGTCGGTATCCTCGCTTTTCTCGATTATCTCGGCGTTCTCTATGAGCATCTTTATTTCGGCTATCTCCGAGTAGAGCTTGCCCTGTTCGTTCTTTGCCTCGTCGTATTCGCTGTTCTCGGAGAGGTCCCCGAAGGAGCGGGCCTCCTTTATCTGCTCAGCTACTTCCTTTTCTCTCTCGGTCTGGAGGTACTCCAACCTCTTAATGAGCTCATCCAGTCTTTCCGCACTCATTCTGTATCGGGATTCTTTAGACATTTATACCTTCCTTTCCCAATCATGACCGTTTTTAGGGCTTCTGCCGCATTTTCATTATTATAGTGACCAAAATCAGCGTTGTCAAGTTCAAAGAAGCCAATAAATATAGATTTATTCGATTTAATTCTTTATTTTAATGTAATAAGGGTCGAATCTATCGTTCCCATAGCCCCTGCCAGCTGCAGAATCGTGGCATTTGCCTTCTCCCGTCACAGGCATAGTATTCCCGTCCGACTCCGATTATTTAGCTGCGGGGCTGAAATCGCCGCTGTTTTTTCGACATTTTTCGACGGTTCTCGTTGTATAATACTGCGTTTTTTGCTATTATATTGGCAGTGAGAGTTGGGCTTTTCCGACATTCTCCAAGGTCATATTTGTCTTGTATTTCACACATATCCCGAAGCAAAATACTGAAGGAGGTACGCCATGAAAAAGCAGTTCGATTCCATATTCGGCCATCTCAGCCAGGCTGTGCTCATCGCAGCAGACGGTGAGATATGCTATTGCAACGCCCCGGGCGAAAAGCTTTTCCCCGACTGTATCGGCAAGCGGGCCGGCAGCCTTCTTCCTGAGGCCGTTTTGAATTTCGAGGCCGAGAACTTTTCAGGGAGTGTATTCATAAATGACCGCGACGTATCTCTCACTGCCGGTCAGCTGGACAAATACAGGGTTTTCACCTTCCACACACAGCCGGAGGATGAACCTGCCCCTAATACCACCCTTGCGGATCTTACGGCCGCCTATCTCCATGATTCGCTGAATGTGGCAATCATGGCCTCCGCTTCTCTCTCCGCCCTCCTTGAAAAGGAGGACGATCCCAAGCTGGAGACATACCTCAGCATACAGAACCACAGCTTGTACAGCATGCTCCGAATGGTGAACAATCTTGCATATCTGAAAAACATAAACGACGGCGGCAAAAAGATGGATAAGTCCGTCTTCGATCTTGATCAGCTCTGCGGAGAGCTGTGCAACAGTGTTGATCTGCTTGTGCGCGGCAGGCTTGCAGCGATAGAATACAAGTGCGTCGGCAGGGATTTCAACGTGTTTGCAGACCGGCGAAAGATATCCAAAGCCATTTTAAACCTTCTGTCCAACAGCCTTAAATACACGGATAAAAGCGGGAAAATAAAGGTCCTGCTCAGTATGAAGGGAAAAAACGCCATAATCAGTGTCACCGACAACGGCTGCGGCATATCCCCGGAAAAGCAGTCGGATGTATTTCACAGTTACCGCAGGCCTCGGGAGCTTTCAGATGCAAAAGCCGGCCTGGGCCTGGGCATGTCCATCGTAAACCATATCGCCCGACTGCACGGGGGCAGCGTCATGCTCGAAAGCAGGAAAAACGGCGGTACTCATGTCACCATGATGTTTCCAGCCGGTCTGGATAACGTCAAATTGCTGCGCAGTCCTGTCACGGAGCTTTTGGACAACAGTTCGAACGATATACTCACGGAGCTGAGCGACGTACTGGACAGGAGCTGCTACATCCCCGCTTTTATGGAATAATTCTGCGTCGGCTATCCCGCTTTTATGCAAACTTTTCCGGCATTGCCAAAATCCGGAAAGAGTATTATAATATGATTTATGACAAATACATCTCGGAAGGATGAGATCATATGAAATTAGGCATCGTAGGTCTGCCCAACGTGGGCAAGACCACGCTTTTCAACGCGCTCACAGGCTCGGGGGCGGCAACTTCCGCATACGCCTATACCTCCGCTACTCCCAACGTGGGCGTCGTGAAGGTCCCGGACACAAGGCTGGACTGGCTCAGCGAGCTGTACGACCCCCAGAAATACACCCCCGCCACGATAGAATTCGTGGATATCGCGGGCCTGGCCAAGGGCGCCTCAAGGGGCGAGGGGCTGGGCAACAAGTTCCTGCAGCACATAAGGCAGACGGACGCCCTTGTACACGTGGTGCGCTGTTTTGAAAACCCGGATATATTCTTGGAGCCCGCCGACGCCGCCAGAGACGCCGAGGCGCTCAATCTGGAGCTCATACTGGCGGACATAGAGGTTGTGGAGCGCCGTGTGGAGAAGGCCAAAAAGATGGGCAAGGGCGGCGACAAGAGCTATAAGCACGAGGAGGCCCTTTTCAGCAGTCTTCTCACCCACTTAAGCGACGGCAAGCCCGCCCGCAGCTTCCCCTTTGAGGACTCCGATCTCCCCCTGCTGGCCGACGGCGGACTGCTGTCTGTAAAGCCCGTAATCTACTGCGCCAACATGGACGAGGGCGGCATAGCCGATCTGGACAATAACGCCAACTTCCAGGCTCTTAAGGGTATTGCCGAGGCGGAGGGCGCCTCCGTCATGCCTGTCTGCGCCGCTCTGGAGCAGGATATATACGACATGAGCCCCGAGGAGCAGATGGCCTTTCTGGAGGATCTTGGCATCACCGAGCGCGGATTGGACAAGCTCATCGCCTGCTCTTACGACATACTGGGCCTCATCTCCTTCCTGACCGCCGGAAAGCCCGAGGTCCGCGCCTGGACCATCACCAAAGGCACCAAGGCTCCCAAGGCCGCCGGAAAGATACACTCCGACATCGAGCGCGGCTTTATCCGGGCTGAGGTAGTGGCTTTTGAGGACCTGAAGTCCTGCGGAAACATGCAGGCGGCAAAAGAAAAGGGCCTTGTCCGTCTTGAGGGCAAGGAATACGTAATGAAGGACGGGGACGTGGTCCTCTTCCGCTTCAATGTCTAAACAGTGTCAAGTCATTACATATAAAAACCCGACTGACAGCACAAGGAGGTTCACATGGAGAAGAAACTTAAAAAATCCTCACGGAACAAGATGATCTTCGGCGTCTGCGGCGGTATCGCCGAATACTTCGAGGTCGACCCGACAATAGTCCGCATTATCACCGCCGTTCTCATTGTTGCATACGGCGCGGGACTTCTGCTGTATCTCATCGCCGCGCTTATCATGCCCAGCGACAGTTGATATAGGGTCCTAAGCCGCCTTTCATGTAAAATGGCGGTCGGCAGTACAGTTTGTGATAATAAAAATATGTAAAAAGCCCGGTGTGGAGCCGGGCTTTTTTCCTGCTATACTGATTCAAAAACAGCCGCCGGGCAATTCACTGCCCGGCGGCATATCTGATATTTGCTTCAGTGTTTACTGCTTTTGGGCCATAACCTCAACGGCCTTTACAAGCTTTTGCACGTTTTCCTCGCTTGTGGCCCAGCTGGTACAGAAGCGCACACAGAGCCTGCCGTCTTCAAGTCTGCCCCACGGGCAGAACACAAAGTCCCGTCCCAGCTCCTCAGCCTCCGCCTCCGTCAGTATGGGAAACTGCTGATTTGTGGGCGAATCGTAATAGAACCCGTGCCCGGTCCGTGCGAACACGTCCTTTATCATCATGGCGAGCTTCAGGGCGTGGTCTGCTATCTCATAATACAGATTGTCCTCAAAGAAGGCCTCGAACTGAACGCCGAGGAGTCTGCCCTTGGCCAGCATCCCGCCCCGCTGCTTTATGATATATCGGAAGTCCTTTTTCAGTACCGGGGCCGATATGACCACAGCCTCGCCGAAGAGGGCCCCCATCTTGGTGCCGCCTATATAGAAGCAGTCGCAGAGCTCCGCAAGGTCCGCTATCGTCACATCGTTGTCCCGGGCCCTTAAGGCATATCCGAGACGCGCCCCGTCCGCAAAGAGGAAAAGTCCGTACTCCCGGCAGACGGCGCTTATGGCGGTTAGCTCCGCTTTGCTGTATACGGTGCCGTTCTCCGTGGGGTTGGATATGTACACCATGCCGGGCTGGACAATATGTTCAAAATCCGGGTCGTTCAGATGGTTCTCCACCATCCTGCGCACGTCCGGGGCGTAAATCTTGCCGTCTGTGCTGGGAATGGGCAGAACCTTGTGGCCGGTGGCCTCTATAGCCCCGGTCTCATGGCAGTTTATATGCCCTGTGTCGGCGGATATCACCCCCTGATGGGGGCGGAGCGCGGCGCATATGACGGTCAGATTGGTCTGTGTCCCGCCCACCAGAAAATGGACGTCCACATCTCTGCCGCCGCAGAGGGCTTTTATGTACTCTCTCGCTCTGGCGCTGTGCTCATCCGTGGAATAGCCCGCACACTGCTCGAAATTGGTGTCCACCAGCTTCTGCAGTATTTTGGGATGGGCGCCCTCAACATAATCACTTTCAAATCGTATAGGCATGTCTGTCCCCCTCAAGCGAATTATTATCTCAGCTCAATAATTAAGCGTCAGCAAAAGGGGGGCGATAAAGCCCCCTTTTGACCGTTTATAAGGCTTTTGTATCCCTCTCCTCGCGGATTTTGGTGATAAACTCGTCAAGGCTGAAGCTGCCCAGATCGCCCTCGCCGCGCTTGCGCACGGTGACGGCTCCGCTCTCGGCCTCCTTGTCGCCCAGCACCAGCATATAGGGTATCTTCTGCATCTGGGCCTCGCGGATCTTGTAGCCTATTTTCTCGTTGCGGCTGTCCACCTCGACTCTGAAGCCCTCGGCCTCCAGTTTGGCGGCGATGCTGTCGGAATACTCCTTTACCCTGTCGGTGATAGGCAGGATCCTGACTTGTACGGGAGCCAGCCACAGGGGGAAGGCGCCGGCAAAGTGCTCCGTGATGACGCCGATGAAGCGCTCGATGGAGCCGAACACGACTCTGTGTATCATGACGGGAGTGTGTTTTTCACCGTCTGCACCGGTGTATACGAGATCGAATCTTCCCGGCAGCTGGTAATCCAGCTGTATGGTGCCGCACTGCCACGTGCGTCCGAGGGAGTCCCGAACGTGGAAGTCAAGCTTTGGGCCGTAGAAGGCTCCGTCGCCCGGATTGATGATATAGTCCTTGCCGATTGATGTTATGGCGTCTGCCAGAGCGGCTGTGGCCACATCCCAGTCTGCCTCGGTGCCGATATGGTCCTCCGGCATGGTGGACAGCTCAATTGTATAGGACATGCCGAAAAGGCTGTACACCTCATCGATCAGCTGAGTAATGCGAACCACTTCGTCCTTTATCTGATCCTTTGCCAGAAGAATGTGGGCGTCATCCTGGGTGAAGCAGCGCACCCTGAACATGCCGTGCAGGGCTCCGGACAGCTCATGGCGGTGCACAAGGCCCAGCTCTGCATACCTCAGGGGCAGCTCACGATAGGAATGGGGCTCCAGATCATAGACAAGGATACTGCCGGGGCAGTTCATGGGCTTGATTGCGAAGTCCTCGTCATCTATGACCGTGGTATACATGTTGTCCTTGTAGTGATCCCAATGGCCCGAGGTCTCCCACAGAGTGCGCTTCATGATCTGGGGTGTGTTGATCTCCGTATATCCCCACTTGCTGTGGATCTTTCTCCAGTAGTCCAGCAGGGTGTTACGGAGCACCATGCCCTTGGGAAGATAGAAGGGGAAGCCAGGGGCCTCGTCACGGAAGGCGAACAGTCCCAGTTCCCTGCCCAGCTTGCGGTGGTCGCGCTTCTTGGCCTCCTCGATGCGCTGCAGGTACTCGTCCAGCTCGTTCTTTGAGGGGAAGCTGGTGCCGTAGATACGCTGGAGCATCTTTCGGGAGGAGTCGCCGCGCCAGTAGGCGCCGGTGCAGGAGGTCAGCTTTATGCCGTTGCCCTTGACCCTGCCGGTGGAGTCCAGATGCGGGCCGGCGCACAGGTCCACGAATTCGCCCTGCCTATAGAAGCTGAT
>JAFRAF010000095.1 GCA_017405545.1 Oscillospiraceae bacterium
CAGCTGATATAAACCTGTGACCCTTCACCGTAGAGTGTAAAGACCACGGCGAAGTTCTCCCCATAGGAAATGGGCACGGGCTTTTTCAGCTTGACCGTGTGGAAGCCGCCGAATTCAAAGGTTCCCCCCTGTTCCAGCGCCAGGGTCCCGGAATCGGGGACGGAGGAGTCGGACAGATTCGTGTATACCGCCAGCTCGTAGTACACATTCGGACTAGGCACATATATAGAGGCGGCCTTCAGCAGCTCCAGGCCGTGGGAAGTGAACACATTGGCCGCTTTTGAGCCATTTGGCGGGAGCTGCTCGTACCAGTTGGCGGAGAGGGTGCCGTCATACTGGTAGTTGTTGTAATAGTTATCATGTGACTCAAGGACATAGAAATATACCGCTGAATCACTGGCGTTCACGTACTCGTCCTCATACGACATGTAGCTGTATCCCTTGTCGCCGTAGCTCTCACCCCAGCTGTTTTTTATTATCCAGGCCCCATCCCGGGAGGGGCGAACGGCTTCAGGGAAATTATACCGGGAATAGTTGTCGTCCCAGCCCACGCATGTCACCGCGTGTGCGCTGTCATAGCTTCCGCCAGCCACAGACTTTTTGTAGCAGCAGGCTCCGTTCGCACTGTTCACACAGGCAGTGTTAATTATACATGATACGGATCCGGCCCCGCATTCCATTATGGCGGCTTTTACAGCCTCGGTATTTGAAATGGGTATCCGATAGAAATCCGTCAGATGCGCGGCATCATATGTGTATGCATATTTGGGATCGATGCCCTTGTCCCAGATGTCGGCATCCTTCAAACTGCTGTAGGCCAGGGCAGGTTCCCGCTCGCTGGCCGGGCCCTCCCAGCGCATCATGGTCAGGGCCGCAACTTGGTCCGTCGCGCCGGTATTATAGTATTTGTCCTTGATATTCCCGGTATCCTCGATCCAGGTCCGCTCTCCCTTAAGCATGCCCAACCGATCATAGGCGTCGGTAAAGGAAAACCAGCTCAGGTGGAATTCCGAAAGATTTATCGTGGACGCGGTTACGGGCTGCCCGGTATACCAGTCCGTGTGCTTATGCTTTATCATGTATGTCTCCGCACAGGCGCAGGCGGCATGGGCCCAGCAGTTTCCCCACGGTTGAGTCTTTACCGGGGTCACATAGCCGTAGTCCCGGCTGTCATAGCGGGAGGGTATATCCCCGCCCTGTGTTGTAAGCTCAAAGTCGGGTGCGGGCTCCTGTATGGCCTGCTGCGTATCCGCCGCTAAGGCGGGCACTGTACTCAGCGCCAGCAAAAGCACCAGCAGCAGGGCAATTATTCTCTTATTCACGTTATCTCTCCTTTCCTTAAAAATCGTACTCTCCGTTTTTTCATCTTGTCCATTGTTTTGTGCTTTTTATTATTAAAGTATAGCATACACCCTTTACTTAAGGCAATAGGTGTTTTCCCGTTCAGCGGCGACGTTCGCGGCTGTAAGAATAACTCCGGATACGGCAAAGGAGCCCCCGTTCTCAGGGGCTCCCGTTTTTCAGTCCGCAGTAACGCGCTTATTGATTATACTAACTCCCTCAGCGCCTCCGCAAGGGGTGTGACGGGCCTTCCGAGTACACTTGTCCGGCAGTATTGCCGTTTTTCTTCGGCGCGCCGTTGAGTATGACTATCTTTTTCATTTCAAACACTTCCTTTTTTTATCGATTACGTGTTAAACAACATCCCCGTTAAATACAATAAATAAAAAGCATATTTCACTTGCTTTTCTTGCTAAAATGCAATATCATAAAAATGAGGTGATAATCATGCCCATGAAAGACCGCACAAAGCTCATGTTCGCTGATGCGCTGGAGGAACTGCTGAAGACCACGACCCTTGAAAAGCTGCGCGTGTCCCATCTCTGCGAGTACTGCGGGACCACTACGCCGACTTTTTACTACTACTTTCACGACAAGTATGAGCTCGTGGCATGGATGTTCCTCATGGACTTTGCCGGTGAGGTCGGAGATAAGCCGCCCGGCTATTCCTTGGACGTGCTCATATCCATGACCAAGCGCATGGAAAAGCGCAAGGCATTCTATCAGAAGGCCTTTTCCGACCGCTCCCAGAACTCCATCGTCGATTACATGACGGACTTCAATATCCAGATAGCCGCCGAGGCAGTCAAATACGCCACGGGGGCAGAGGGGCTGAGCCGTGACCAGCTCTTCGCGCTGAAGTATCACAATTACGGCATAATGGGCATATTCCGGGACTGGCTCTTCGAGGGCGAATTCACTGTCGAGGAGTTCAATCAGCGGCTTTACGAACGCACACCGGACTTCCTGAAGGAGGCCTTCGCGGTGTTTCCCTACTCCACAGCCGACATACTGAGAAAAACCGGCAAAAAGACGCGCAAATAAAAATCAGCCGGGCAGCTGAGCCTTTCAGCTGCCCGGCTTCTTATATGCCGTTTTTATTAGGTGCTCTGCCGTTAATGCGTCACATGGATCGCTTCAGTATCTCCATGACCTCGTCCTTGTTGAGAACCTTGTAGCCGCCCTCCAGGATATAAACGCCCCTGGCTATGCCAGGGAGCATGTCCTCGGTGACTCCCAGCTCCCGCAGGTTCATGGCCATGCCAAGTTCCTCCATCCAGCTGCCCATGGCCTGCAGGCCCTCCTCGGCCACCTGCTCGTCCGTCTTGCCCGCGGGGTCCACGCCCCACACGTTTTCGGCAAAGCGCTTGAACTTTGCAAGGCCGTAGGGCAGGATATAGCGGTAATAGGGCAGGGTCACGGCGGACAGGGTGTGGCCGTGGGTCTCATCCGTATAAGCGCCCACGGACTGGCCGAACATGTGGACCATCCAGTCTGTGGTCTTGCCCTTCTCCACCAGGGAGTTCAGGGCCCATGTGGCCGTCCACATGATATTGCTGCGGGCCTCGTAGTCCTCCGGGTTTTTGAGGGCGGCCCGGCTGCTGTTTATCAGGGAGTGCATGAGCCCCTCCATGATGTAGTCGGAGGTGTTGTCGTCCGTACCGGAGAAATACTGCTCGTTTATGTGGCTCATGATGTCGTATATGCCGCCCACCATCTGCTTTTTCGGCAGGGTGAAGGTCAGCTTCGGGTTCAGCACCGCAAACTTGGGTATGACGTCGTCGTCGAACACACGGCCGATCTTCAGCTTTTTCTCCGTATGGGTTATGACCGAGCCGCTGTTCATCTCCGAGCCCGTGCCCACCATGGTCAGCACCACGCCCACGGGGATTACGCGGTTCTCTACCGCCTCCATGCGCCAGTAGAACCTCTCCCATGGGTCCTCGTCGCACCAGGCGGATACGGAAACGGCCTTGGAGTAGTCGCTGACGGAGCCGCCGCCCACGGCAAGTATCAGATCCACGTCGTTTTCACGGGCTATCCTGCTGCCCTCGTACACCTTTTCAATCGTGGGGTTGGGCATGACGCCGGATACCTCCACCACTTCCTTGCCCCTCTCCCTGAGGATGGCGATGATCTTATCGTACAGGCCGGTTTTCTTTATGGAGCCGCCGCCGTAGGTCAGCAGGACCTTTTTGCCGTAGTTGTCCAGCTCGGGGCCCAGGCTGTCCAGGGCGTTTTCCCCGAAAAACAGCTTCGTGGGGTTATAGTAAGTAAAATTACCTAACATAGCATTCTCTCCTTAATCATATCGGCGCTTTGTTCGGCAAAGCCTTGATTATAATAATAAAGCTCACGCCCCAACTTTTTTCGAAAATGCCGAAAAACAAGTAATAAAGCGTAGCTTAAATATATAATAACTTACATTTTAACTCTTGTCAACACATTTCCCCTGTTGTATAATAGGGCATACAGGGACATCATCATTGGAGATGAACACATCATGGCAGACTTTATTCGGGCCCGCAGCCCGGAGCATAAGGAGCAGCGCGTGGCGGAAATAAAGGCCGCGGCGGAGGCGCTGTTCGCCGAGAAGACCTATCATGAGATAACGCTCACTGCCATCGCGGAAAAGCTCAGCTGGACCCGGGCAGCCCTGTATAAATACTTCACCACAAAAGAGGAGATCTTCCTCCTTCTGTGCGAGGAAAAGCGCAACCTCTACTTTGACGCCCTGCGGGCGGCATTCCCTGAGGGCTGCAGCTATCCCCTGGGCGTGTACGCCCGGGTCTGGTCCGGCATACTCAGCGCCCACCGGGACTATCTCCGCTACAGCGATATCCTCACCACGATAATCGAGACCAATGTGTCCGTGGAGCGTCTGGCGGAGTACAAGCGGAACTACTTCGAAAACGCCTTTGACATCTCGGAGCGCATGCACCGGAATCTGGGCATCAGCGTTGAGGACGCCTATGAGCTGTCCGTGTCCGTCCACTTTCACGCCGTGGGGCTGGGGGGCATATGCTACGGCAATCCCCTTGTCCAGCAGGCCGTTGAACTGGCGGGCATAGAGGCCTCGAAGATAGATTTTCAGGACTGCATGCGCAGGTTCATAGAGATGAACCTCATGTACTACTGCGGCGGGAAGAGCCCCGCCTGACAATAAAACACAGCTTACGCCCCGGCTATTCTTTTCCCCCCTTTTTATAGCCGGAGAGCCCCGGAGTCTGGACGCGCGCCTTGCTCCGGGGCTCAAATTATATCATTATATTTATCCGCTAACGCACGAAGTTTGTCATTATCTTGTCCTCCGCCCGAGGCAGCGCGATACCGGCTTTCTTCCCCGCCTCAAGGCAGCGCAGCATATAGGCCATATTGCGGGCCAGCTCCCGCATGACCTGCATGCCCTCCTTATCCTCCGCCACCTGCTCCGGAGTCATACCGTGCACCATGTTCCAGTAGCGGGCGGTCACGATGGGCATCTGGAACATGGAAAAGTACCTGTTGATCTGGTCCAGGGTCACCGTGGTGCCGGCGCGTCTTGCCGACACGACACAGCAGGCGGGCTTCATGAAAAAGGCGTCGGCCTGTCCGCCCATATTGGCGGAGAAGAAGAGCCTGTCCATAAAGGATGAGAGGTTGCCCGCCATGGACGCGCAGTGTACGGGCGAGCCGAACACATAGCCGTCAGCCGCATATATCTTTTCCCTGACTTCGTTGACCACATCGTCAAATGCGCATTTCCCCAGCTTAGCGCAGGAGCGGCAGCCGACGCATCCGCCTATGGGCTTGTTCCCTATCCACAGTATCTCGCTGTCGATCCCTTCCCGCTCAAATTCCCCCGCCATTTCCGACAGGGCCGTAAACACACAGCCCTCCTTGTGGGGCGAGCCGTTGATCATCAAGACCTTCATATGATTTCTCCTTCCTTATACTATGTATGTTTATCTCCGGGCGCCGATCGCCATTCGTATTAAGGGCTTTTCGGCGTCTGACTGAGCCTCTTAATTCTCCTGCTTCTTTTCCAATATCAGGGAGTCCCCGGTGAGCTTCCAGGCCTGCAGCTTGTCGGCGATCCTCAGGAGGGTATCGGTATCCTCGTCCCCGAGCAGATCCCTCATCCCGTCCTGGGCGCTTTCCCAGCGTTTCCTCGCCTTTTGCAGGATCTCATTGCCCGCCTCGGACAGCCTGTACTGCTTTCCCCGGCCTGCCCCGCCTTCCTCTATCCAGCCCCGGCGAGACAGCCCCTGTATATTTCTGACCACAG
The DNA here is from genome assembly GCA_017405545.1 of Oscillospiraceae bacterium. GTDB lineage: Bacteria > Bacillota > Clostridia > Oscillospirales > Oscillospiraceae > RGIG2311. Next base: position 5,609 of record JAFRAF010000095.1, read on the forward strand.
TACTGCGCTCCAGTCCCACACACTTGGCCCAGTCCGTGGCGTTGATCGTGCCCCATTGGGACAAAACAAGCAGCAAATGGTACTGGGCTGAAGTCAGCCCCAGCTCGCTGAACCAGCGGTCGTAGTACTCGATAACCGCGCCTGAGCTGCGCCGCAGATTCGTACATATACATCTGTTGTTCTTATTTGCCAAAATATCACCGCCTCAAATAGTGTGTATATACACTGTATCTGCAATGTATATTATCAGGTATTCGCCGCATTGTCAAGTGTTTTTTCACATCTTCCCGCCGTGATTTTGCAGGGGACAAAAGAAAACAAGTGACAGAACATCATTTTTGTGTTAAAATAGCTGAATCGAGCCCTGCCGGGGCTCGAATATCACTCACGTTGAAAAGAGGCAGCTATGATACGCTTGGCTACGGAGAAAGACATAGACCGCGTCGAGGAGATATATACGGCCATCCACGACGAGGAGGAGGCCGGCAGGGTCACCATAGGCTGGAACCGCAACATTTATCCCGTCCGCCAGACCGCCATTGACGCCCTGGGCCGCGGCGATCTCTTTGTGGAGGAGCTGGAGGGGCAAATCACCGCCACCGGGATAATCAACCGGACCCAGCTGCCCGAATACGCCGACTGCCAGTGGAGCCATGACCCGCCGGAGGACAGGATCATGGTCCTGCACACCCTTGTGGTGGACCCGGCGGCCAAGGCCAGGGGCTACGGAAAGGCCTTCATCGATTTTTACGAGCGCTACGCCCTGGAACGGGACTGCCCCTACCTCAGAATAGACACCCAAGCGAAAAACAAAAACGCCAGGCGCTTTTACGCCGGATTGGGCTATAAGGAGATGGGGATAGTGCCCTGCATGTTTTACGGCATCGGCATGGTTCAGCTCGTCTGCATCGAAAAAACCCTTTAGCCCTTCGCACCCTGCCGGGTTGTCCGGGTCTGTGATAATATTTTTTAAGAAAAAACCCGCTTTTCCCTTTACAAAGCCGCCGTCAGATGGTATTATGTATTTAATAATAAATCCTATTATTAAAAAGGACGGCTATTGTGAAAAAATACAGCAGAAAAAGGGAAGCAATTCTGGAGCTTATATGCTCCAGCTATAACCACCCCTCCGCCGAGTGGGTCTACGAACAGCTCAAGCCCGAGTTCCCGGATCTGAGCCTTGCCACTGTCTACAGAAACATCGGCATGTTCGTGGACGAGGGGACGCTGGTCACCGTGGGCGTGGTGAACGGCCACTCCCGCTATGACGGAGATATACATCCCCACGCGCATTTCATATGCGACTGCTGCGGCAGCGTGTCGGATGTAAACGCCGACATCGGGGAGGACGCGCAGGAGGCGGTCTCATCCATGTACGGCTGCGAGGTGCGCCGCTACGAACTCTGTTTCCGCGGAATATGCCGGGACTGCGCCGCGAAATCCGCCGCTGATCCCGATTGACATATTATACATACTATTTTTTAATCAAAAATAACATGGAGGTTTTTACTATGAAGAAGTTTGTGTGCACCGTTTGCGGTTTCGTTTGGGAAGGCGACGCTCCCCCCGAGAGATGCCCCCAGTGCAAGCAGCCCGCTGACAAGTTTGTCGAGCAGAAGGGCGAGATGGATTGGGCCGCCGAGCATGTGGTCGGCGTTGCCAAGGGCGTGGATCCCGAGATCGTCGAGGGTCTGAGAGGCAACTTCGAGGGCGAGTGCAGCGAGGTCGGCATGTACCTGGCCATGGCCCGCGTAGCCCATCGCGAGGGCTATCCCGAGATCGGCCTGTACTGGGAGAAGGCCGCGTGGGAAGAGGCTGA
>JAFRAF010000096.1 GCA_017405545.1 Oscillospiraceae bacterium
CCCGAATTCTTCAACCAGATTCCCGGCTATGACTGCCCCAAGGCGGGCTACGCCTTCATCGACCTGAACAACGACGGCAAGCAGGAGCTGCTCATCGCCCCCACGGACTACAGCGCCGCCGAAGACTGGTACAAGGGCCTGATCTACGCCCTTTACACCTTCGACGGCGAAAAGCCGGTGAAGCTGTGCGAAAGCTGGGAGCGCAGCCGCTATTACCTGATGACGGACAACCAGCTCTCTCACGTCTGGAGCAACGGCGCCGCCGACTCCGGCGTCGACTGCTATAAGCTGATGAAGGGCGCCGCCACCCTCTCCATCTCCGCCCCCACCAGCGATAAACGCAAGGCAGTCACGGTGAAGGGATTTTGAGGTCGGGCAAGAATAAATTAACTGCTTACAGGAAAACCCCATCTTCTTTTGAAGATGGGGTTTTCGTATGATCAAGTAATTATAATTTAAAAAGTAAACTCGAAATCTCCGGAAACGATATTTGACCCGTCGATCCCGCTTTGGATAACATACTGCCCTCCAATATTTTCCCCGTTTTCGCCAATCACTGCTCTTACGGAATCCTTCTGCAAAGAAGGAACACTCATGGAAACAGTAACAATGTATTTTCCTGACAGGGCTTCGCCATTATTAGAAAACTCCGATGTATATCCTTGACCGTCATTCAGTATTACCGCCTTGTCCTGGCCAACATAATCATCACCTTTAACCGTTATCAGTAACTCTGTATCTTCAGGAAGATTCGTTTCTATGGCGAAAAGGACTGTGCCATCTTCGCTGTTTATGTTCGGCGTAACATCAAGCGTAACATCCATGATTTCTGCATTTTCTGTCGTAGCCGGAGCCGTTTCCTGTTGAGAGCGGCTGCCGCCGAAAGCAATGGCTAAGTAAATCAGCCAGCCCACAGCGATTATACCGTATTTCAGTACAGGTTTCATGTCCTTTTTGCGCAGCATCAGTATGGTCAGCGGCAGAGGGAAAATGCATATCCAACCCAAGACCCACAGCCAGGTCTTTCTGGTTTTTACGTTCTCGGAGCCGTCGCTGGTCTTCCATGTGTATCCGCAGTCCTTGCAAACGCCCACCGTAGACCGGAGAACAGCGGAACCGCCTTTCCCTCTGATTTCGCCCTGTTTTTCTCTGGAAAAAGTCACGTTGGTGCTGCCGCACTTTGGGCAGCCTTTTTTATTGAACAACTCCTGTTCCCGCAACATATCTGAAGATATTTGCGTTCCACAGAACTCACAGACACGACTGTCGCCAATCTCAGCACCGCAATTATGACATTTCATGGTTAATCCTCCCTGTTATGCAATAATTACCGAAAATTGGTTACAAATTATTTATTAAGCTACTATTATTTTGATTATAACATATATTTTTTGTTAATATCAATATAAACAACATATATTTCTCTACTATCCGCACACTATCTCTGCTTATGCTTTTAATAAAGGCAGGTGACAGAGGTGGACGAAAGATTCATCCGGGAGCGCATCACCCAGCTGCGGCTGAAAAAAGGAGTCTCCGAATATCAGATGAGCTACGATCTGGGCCACAGCCGCGGCTATATCTACAACATCTCCTCCGGCAAGGCCCTGCCGCCGCTGAAGGAGTTCCTGGCCATCTGCGACTATCTGGAGGTCACGCCACAGCAATTCTTCGATGAGGAAAACCGCCAGCCGGAGCTGATACAAAAGGCGGCGACCGGCATGAAGCGGCTCAGCGAAAGCGACATGCTGCTGCTGTTAAGCCTGA
>JAFRAF010000010.1 GCA_017405545.1 Oscillospiraceae bacterium
ACCAACAACCGCATGGAGCTCACCGCCGTGATACAGGCCCTGTCGGCCCTGAAGGAGCCCTGCGCGGTGGAGCTGTACACGGACTCTCAGTACGTGGTGAACGCCGTAAACGAGGGCTGGCTTGCGGACTGGGTGAAAAAGGACTTCCGGCGCAAGGCCGGGCCCGTGAAGAACCCGGAGCTGTGGAAGGCCCTTCTGCCCCTGCTGGAGGAGCACCAGGTGCGGTTTAACTGGGTCAAGGGCCACGCGGACAACGAGTATAACGAGCGCTGTGACGCCATGGCCGTGGCGGAGCGGGAGAAGTTTTTATAAGAGCAAACGCGGGAGACTGTGGTCATCCCGCGTTTTTTGCCGAAAAGCACCTCGCCGCTTCAGACACGCCCGAAAACGCTCAAATCTGCAAAAAATCAATGGGAAAGCAGGGGCGCATAGGCGACGAATTATCAGCACGGGGCCAATTGCGTAAGTCCTACATTATACATTAATTAATATGATTGACATTTGAATTTCCGCATGTTATTAATATATATATATATCGCTTGGCGTTAACTGGAATTAACTGGGACGGCACTCGGGAAGTCAGGCGTATTTCCCCCGGCGTGACCGGGGGAGAAAAACATCACAAAAACCGGGCACGGGATCGTGGAAGAGGATCCGCCGACGCCCGAAATAGGGAGAGGAATACCTGCGATGAACAACGATATCAGAAAACCCCTTGAGGGCGTCCGTGTGCTGGACCTGACCCAGGCGTACAGCGGCCCCTTCTGCACCATGAACCTGGCGGACCTGGGCGCGGAGGTCATCAAGATAGAGCGGCCCGGCGTGGGCGACCAGACCCGCACATGGGGCCCCTTCAAAAACGACTACAGCGCGTACTACGCCTATGTCAACCGGAACAAAAAGGGTATCACCCTGGACCTGGGCTCACCCGAGGGCAAGGAGCTCTTTAAAAAGCTCCTGAAAAACGCGGACGTGGTATGCGAAAACTACAAGGTCGGCACCATGGAAAAGCTGGGCTTTTCCTACGAGACGATGAAAGAGATCAACCCGGGCATCATTTACGCCTCCATCTCGGGCTTCGGGCTCCAGGGCAGGATGGCAAAACGGCCCTGCTACGACATCATCGCCCAGGGCATGAGCGGAATGATGAGCGTCACCGGCTTCCCGGACGCGCCCCCGGTAAAGATAGGCCCCTCCATAGGCGACAACTACTCCGGCGCATATCTGTGCATAGGCATACTGGCCTCCCTGTACAAGCGGCAGCTCACAGGCGAGGGGGCCAGGATAGACGTGGCCATGGTGGACACCCTGTTCTCCGTCATGGAGAACTTCGTGGTAAAGTACACGGTGGCCGGGGAGAATCCCACCCGCGCCGGAAACATCGATCCGGGCATCGCCCCCTTTGACAGCTTCCGGGCCAGGGACGCGGAATTCGTCATGGGCTGCGGCACGGACAGGATGTTCGAGCATCTCTGTCAGGCCATGGGCCGCGAGGACCTGTTGGAGGATCCCCGCTTCAGTACCAACGACCTGCGCTGCATAAACTATCTGCCGGACCTGAAGGCCGAGATAGAGAAGTGGTCCACCACCAAGACCGTGGCGGAGCTGGAGCCCATACTGGTGGACGCGGGCATACCATTCGGCCCCATTCAGGACATCCCCACAGTTGCGGAGAGCGAGCTCATCCGCGAGCGGAACATGCTGTGGGATGTGGACCAGCCGGGTATGGACGCACAGATACGCATCCCGGGCTGCCCCATAAAGATACACGGCCAGCCGGACGCGCCGCAAAAGGCCAGCCCCACTCTGGGCGAGGACAACGAGGCGGTGTACGGGAGCCTTCTGGGGCTCAGCAAGGCGGAGATAGACGAGCTCCGCAAAAACGGAACCATCTGATTAATAATTCTCAGTTTCTTCACTCCCAACTGACTTGACCCTTCTATGACAAACGGAAAACAGGCGTCGAAAGACGCCTGTTTTCTCGTATGAGGGGACGCTGTCCGCCGGGATTGTCATGCGAAAAGTCTGTATTGTCATTCGGTGAACGGTAGCAACTCAGAGTCTGCGTCGAGCTGAGATGTAAAATGACAGCAGTGTGTTATTGCCAAGGACGGAGCCATTCGATTAGTACAGATTTGAAAAGTATGTAGAAACTGAAACAATGAGAAACCCAGGGCAGAATGAGCGGAGCGAATGATTGTTTGAAAAACCGGGGGTTTGAAAAGGGGGCCAAGCCCCCTTTTCTCGCTCTTTTCCGCTATTTTCTCTCGACAGAAAAAAAGGCGCCCCCGGAGGGATAGAAGCTGACAATCAGTGACAGCGTTAATTTCAACGTAAGTGCTGACAATCAGTTTTTAGGCTCCGCAGGCCAGCTTTTTACCGGAAAAAAGCTGGTATAGGGGAGCTCGAGGGGCGAAGCCGCCTCGAATTGGATACTTGGCCTATTTCCCACACGACAGGGCGGGAAAAACAGGACGCGGTCTGGCAGACCGCGTCCTGTTGACTTTATCATACGCATTTTCCCGCGCCGGGCAGGGAGCTTAGAAGCCCCTGTACTCCTCGGGCCGTCTCTCCACCTTGCCGGAGAGGGCGTCGTTTATGATTTTAATAAACTTCTCGCTGTCCTGACGGAGGGTGCCGTTGAGGGGCACATAGTTGGAGGCGTGGTCGCAGGTGAAGTGGATGGGGTCGAAGTTCACGCCCGCGATGAAATCCCTGCACTCTATGAGGCTCTCATCGGCGGTGATGGGGTTGAACTTGCCCTTCTGCCAGTCGTCATACATCTTCGTACCCTCCTCAAGCATGAGGGTGAGGGCGGAGATGTGATGGGGTCTTGTCCTGTTTATCAGGTCTATGGTGCCCTGTATGTGCTCCTTTGAGCCCTCTTTGCCGCCCAGACCCAGGATGAACATGCCCCACACGTCCATGCCTGCCTCTCTGAGGCGGATGATGGCGTCGCCCATCTCCTTGTCGTCAACGCCCTTGCCGACCTTTTTCAGCAGCTTGCCGTCGCCGGTCTCGATGCCTATATAGGCCCGGCGCAGGCCCGCCTCCCTGAGTATGCGGAGCTCGTCGGGGCTCTTGTTCAGGGTGCTGCGGGGTCCGGCGTAGGTGGTGACCTTCTCTATCATGGGGAAGCGGGTGTAGAGTCTGTCCAGCAGCTCCAGCAGATAGTCCATGGGCAGGCTGATGGCGTCGCCGTCGCAGAGGAAGTCACGCTCCAGATAGCCGTTGAACTACTTGTATGCCCGGTCGATGTCGTCAAACACGTCCTCGATATCCCTGACTCTGTAGGTTTTGTCCTTATA
>JAFRAF010000097.1 GCA_017405545.1 Oscillospiraceae bacterium
CCCTTATTGCGATAGGTATTGCCGCGATAGTCATTTTCTTCCTGAGTGACGCTATAAAATCCATGCGCGGCTTTGGCTTTTCGATAGGTGTGGCCCTCGTAATTCTCGGCTGCTGCACCATGCTCAGAGCAGGTGATGTTGTCAGAGACCTGACACTTTACATGGGTCTGCTGGCGCTGATACTGGGCATTACACTGCTGCAGAATGCCGTGCAGCTGCACTATCTTAAAAGCGTGCTGTGGATTGTCGAACTTGTGCTCTCAATTGTGACCCTCCTGGGCGCGATATTTGTCCTGGCCGACTTCCGACCGATAATAGACTCCGTTGACGGTTTTGTGTACTGGGTCCTGTTGATCGCGGGAGCCGCGAGCCTTATCGGAATTCTCCTTATGGCTATCGGACTGCGGGGAGCGAAAAAGCGCGCGGACAAAGAAGCCGTCCTCGCTTCTGCAAGCGCACAGGCGGCTGCAAATATCGCTGAGTCAGCGGCCAGCGCAGTGCCTGAGCCCGTCGCGGATACCCCGGCAGAGCCCGCGGCAAGCGCGGCTGCGGACAGCGCTGATGAGATACTCTCCGCCACTGTGGAGCAGCCCACTCTGACCTTTGACTCCACGACGGAACCCAAGCCCCACACGCAACCATCTGTTGAGCCGGACAACATCCCCGAGTACGACCAAAGCACATCCATAGATCCATCTGTAGCTGAGCTGCTGGACGACAGCTCAATAAATCTGGATCCACCCGATATCTCAAAATAGTACAGCACAGCCCCGGCACAAAGATGCCGGGGCTTAATCATGCGATTATTCACTTCTTTTTTTTCTCCGCGGGAGAGGTATCTGCACAAGTATTATGGCGATGAACATCACTATGCAGCCCGCAAGCTCTCTCGAGCTCATACGCTCGCTGAGGAGTATGGCCCCGGCAATGACAGCAAACACAGACTCAAGGCTCATCAGCAGGGAAGCGATGGTGGGATCGGTGAATTTCTGGGCCACGATCTGCAGAGTATATCCGATTCCGCCGGATACAATACCGCAGTAGAGTATGGGAATGGCCGCTGAGATTATCTTGTCCCATGTGGGGGACTCGCATATCAGTGCGACTATGCCTGAGAGTACAGCCGCCGTAACGAACTGTATGGCCGATATACGTATAGGGTTGCCACGCTGTACGAAATGGTCACAGCTGAGGATATGACAGCTGTAGAGTACGGCGCAGACGCAGACCAGAGAATCTCCGTATGTGAGGCTGAAGCCATCGGTGATGCACAGCAGATACATGCCGCAGACCCCTATAAGCACGGCGAGCCAAACCAGCCATGAGTTCTTTCTTTTGAAAACAAGAAAGCTTATGATGGGGACAAGCAGCATATACATGGCGGTTATAAAACCCGCTTTGCCAGCCGGCGTATATACAAGGCCCATCTGCTGAACTGCGCTGGCTGCGGAAAGAAATGTTCCGCAGCATATGCCGCCGATAAGGGTGTTCTTATTGTAGGCCTTTGCCTCCTCCGGACTGCGCACCGTGGCTTTACGCTTCTCCCGCAGCCAAAGAAGAATTGCGACAAGGCCGACGGCTACGGCTGACAGCACCATTCTGACGGCGTTGAAGGTAATGGGCTCAATTTGTTCCATGCCGGCGCGCTGAAAGGCAAAGGCGGTGCCCCATATTACAGCGGTCAGCATCAACAGTGAATTTCCAAGCAGCTTTTTATTATTCATAACAGTTTAATAGTTTATACCCCAAAGCTTTTACAGTCAATCCCGCTTTATGACAAAAAAATCTATCTATTTCCGGTTATTTCTTGCGATTATCACATAATTGTAATATAATAACACAGCTATCGGCGCGCTTGGTCACTGGAGAATAAATATGCAAAAAGATTATGCAAAATACCTGTTTGCGGTTCTACTTTTCGGAACGAACGGGATCGTAGCCAGTCAAATCGGGATGTCAAGCTACCACATTGTGCTTATGCGGACGATGACGGGCGGCCTGCTTCTGCTGCTCATTTTCTTAATCAGCAAGCACAGATTCCGCTTTTATAAGCACCCAAAAGATATGGCTTTTTCTCTTGCCTCCGGCATAGCCACAGGGATAAGCTGGATGTTTTTATATGAGGCCTATTCCCAGATAGGCGTGGGCATATCCACACTGCTGTGCTACTGCGGCCCGGTCATTGTAATGCTGCTGTCGCCGCTTATTTTCAAAGAGAGGCTTACGGCTGTAAAGCTTATCTGCTTTATTGCCGTGGCTGTTGGAGTCGTCCTCATAAACGGCCAGTCTGCCGAAAAGCTGAACGCCCGGGGCATTATATGCGGACTGCTGTCAGCCCTTACATACGCCGTAATGATAATAGCAAACAAAAAGTCCGAGCACATTCACGGCCTTGAAAAGCCCGTTATCGCACTGCTTGCCGCTTTTATCACCGTTGCAGTTTTCGTGGGCATAAAGGAGGGGGGATATGCGCTCCGATTAACTCATGAGGATATTATCTGGATTGCTGTCCTAGGTGTAATCAACACCGGGCTGGGCTTCTATCTGTACTTTTCATCCATAGGCGAACTTCCGGTACAGAGCGTCGCCATATGCGGCTATCTGGAGCCCCTGTCGGCCGTGCTCTTTTCCGTCCTGCTTCTGCACGAGGCCATGACCGGGCCTCAAATTATCGGCGCGGCGCTTATCATAGGCGGAGCCCTTATTGGGGAATGCTTTAAACGACCGGAAAGATGCAGTTAAAACGCTTATCACCACATTTCATCTGTCTGCGGTAAATGCATTCTAAAATATTGACTTTAGCTTTTAATTGTGGTTTAATATCTCCATAGTAAAGTAATAAATTACTTCATATTACATTCAACGGATCGGAGATACATATCATGAAGAGAATCAAAACTTTACAGACCCGCAACCTGTGCCAGAGCGCGCTGAACGGCGGCTGCGGCGAATGCCAGACCTCCTGCCAGTCCGCCTGCAAAACCAGCTGCGGTGTCGCAAATCAGTCTTGCGAGAAGAAGGAAGACTAATTTTCTCTGACCAAAAAGTGCCGCCCACTCCGGCGGCATTTTTACTTGTCCGGAGTTTTGTCCATAACACCGAAGGGGAGGAGTAAATCTGGTACATCAATACAAACTTAACGGCTTCAATATAGTCCTGGACACCTGTTCCGGGTCTGTCCACGTTGTGGATGAGGTGGCCTACGATATGATAGCGCTCTATCCCGGGCTTTCAAGGGGCGAGCTTGTCTCGGCAATGCTTGAGAAATACGGCGACCGCCCGGACGTCAGCGCCGATGAGCTTGAAGCCTGTGCCGATGATATCGAAGAGCTTGTGAAAAACAGAAAGCTCTTCACCCCGGATGATTTCGCCCCAATGGCAGGTGTGTTCAAGGCCAGATCCGGTAACGTGATAAAAGCCCTGTGCCTCCACGTAGCCCACACCTGCAACCTGAATTGCAGCTACTGCTTTGCAAGCCAGGGCAAGTATCACGGCGAAAGAGCGCTGATGAGCTATGAGGTCGGCAAAAGGGCTCTGGACTTTCTCATAGAAAACTCCGGCGACCGCTACAATCTGGAGGTGGATTTCTTCGGCGGGGAGCCGCTGATGAACTGGGATGTGGTAAAACAGCTCGTGGCCTATGCCCGCTCCATAGAAAAAGAGAAGGGTAAAAACTTCCGCTTCACGCTGACCACCAACGGGGTGCTCATAGACGATGATGTCATCGACTTCTCAAACAGAGAGATGA
>JAFRAF010000098.1 GCA_017405545.1 Oscillospiraceae bacterium
ACCTGCGCCGTCCCATATATCAGCAGACCGCCGCTTACGGCCACTTCGGCCGCACGGATGTGGATCTGCCATGGGAGAGGCTCAACAAAGTCGACGAGCTGAAAAGCTGCCTCTGATCCATGGGCGATATAAAAAGCTATGAGCGGGAAAAGCTCATATGCGGCCTGCTCTACGGCGATGAGGCGCTGATACCGCAGGTGGAGGAACGTCTTAAAGCCGAATTCGGGGAAATAGACTTAAAGTGGCCAGTATACCGCTTTTCCGACTTTTCCCCCTATTATGACGCTGAGATGGGCGGAGAGACCCATCGTATCTTCTACAGCTTTGAGCGACTTGCGGACCCCTCGGCTCTGGCCGACATAAAGGTGCTGACCAACTCCATTGAGGACGACTTCAGGTCAGACAGTCTGCGCCCCGTCAATCTCGACCCCGGCCTTTTGAGCCACGGCAGGCTCTGTCTGGCCACCACAAAGTCAGCCGGCCACCGCATAGCCCTCAGCAGGGGCATATACGCCGAGCTCACCCTTTTCTACGCGAGAAAAGCATGGCACGAGTTCCCCTGGACCTATATGGATTTCAAGTCTGAAAACGTACAGGCGTTTTTAAGCCAGGCGCGAAGTATTTACATGCAGCAGAGGAAATAAAATTCATGCCCCCGGTTATCAATTGACCGGGGGCATGTTTTTCACTTTTCGTTTTTATAAAATATTTCAGTTGCCGTAGCCGTTGGGGTTTTTCTTCTGCCAGTTGTAGCTGTCCCTGCACATATCCTCGACCGTCAGCTCAGCTGTCCAGCCCAGAAGGCGCCTGGCCTTGTCAGCCACGGCCCAGACTTCAGCCAGGTCCCCTGCTCTTCTCTCGGTGATTACGTGGGGGATGGGCACATTGTTGACCCGCTCAAAGGCGTGAACAAGCTCTAAAACACTGGTGCCTCTGCCTGTACCCAGATTGATTATCTCGTATCCCCTGTGCTCCTTCATGTACTCTATGGCAAGCACATGGCCCTTGGCCAGATCCACCACGTGTATATAGTCCCTGACGCCTGTGCCGTCGGGGGTGGGATAGTCGTCGCCGAATATGCTGAGCTTCTCTCTCCTGCCCACGGCCACCTGGGAAATATAGGGCATGAGGTTGTTGGGTATGCCGGCAGGATCCTCCCCTATCAGTCCCGAGGGATGGGCTCCTATGGGGTTGAAATAGCGCAGGAGCACGGCGTCGATCTTTCCGGTCTTCGCCGCATCTATGGCTATACGCTCTATCATATACTTCGTCCAGCCGTAGGGGTTGGTGCAGCCTCCTGCGGGCATGTCCTCGGTATAGGGCACCGGACAGTTCTCGCCGTACACGGTTGCAGATGAGCTGAATACAAAGCCCCGTACGCCGTGTCTCTCCATTGCCTGAAGGGTTGCAATGGCCGTCTCCAGATTCACCTTGTAATACAGCAGGGGCTTTTCCACAGACTCTCCTACGGCCTTGAGGCCCGCGCAGTGTATGACCGCCTCTATCTCATTTTCCGTAAATATCCTGTCCAGTTCCTCATCGCTGCTGACGTCCGCCCCGTAGGTCTTTATTTTTTTCCCGGTGATCTCCTCCACCCTGCCGATGGCCTTGGGCACGCTGTTGACATAATTGTCGGCCACGACTACGTCATAGTCGGCCTCAAGCAGCTCAACAGCCACGTGGGAGCCGAGAAAGCCTGCGCCGCCCGTAACTAATATACTCATAGATTACTCCTCCTATATCACTTTTATCTGACACATTTTCATCGCTTCAAGGGCAGTCTTATGGCTGGCGGGAGTCACGCCCGCGCAGCATGAGGCGTCTACGCTTATGGGCACCTCCGGCATGGCCGCCTTGAGCAGGATGGCGTTGGAGAGCACGCATATATCAGTACACAGACCCACAAGCTGTATCTCCTCCGCTTCACCCCGCTCAGCCAGCATTGACGCCAGTCGGACCGAGCCGAAGGTGGGCTTGTCAAGCACAAGGCTGTCTCCCACATCCAGCTCCGGCGAGATTTCCCAGCCGACGGTTCCGATGATGCAGTGCGAAACGGGCAGATTCCGCCCCTCCTGGGTCTGCAGATAGTCTGGCTGATGGCTGTCCCGGGTGAATATCACGCTCCACCCCTCATCGCGGCAGGCCTCTATCTTATCTTTTACCTTTGGGACGATATCCACGGCCTCATCAGTTCCGAGAGCGCCGTCGATGAAATCCCTCTGCATATCTACAACTATCAGATATTTCATAGCTGCCTCCCTATGCTTTAAGTGCGGCATTACAGTTCAAACCATGCAGTTGCCAAATGCCTTTGTTCCATTATAACAGCCGCCCACGTATGCAGGCAACACAAATCTTTCGATAAAAGTTAAGATTTTATTTATTCTATTCCCTTCCTGCGGATTTGTATTATAATTAAAGGGAACTTATGGGGGTGTAAATGTGACCGATGTCCTGATAGTAATAAGCGACCTGGCTTTGCTTCTGGTGGTGGCCGGCCTGTCCACACTGCTGTTTCGCCGGATAAAAATGCCCGTTGTTCTCGGCTATATCATGGCGGGCTTTCTCATAGGCGACGTCATATCATTCATCCCGAATCTGGGCAACGAGGAAAACATACATCTCTGGAGCGAGCTGGGCGTGATATTCCTCATGTTCGGCCTGGGACTTGAGTTCTCCATACATAAGATGAAAGAGGTCGGAGCGGCCGGCACGGTTTCCTGCATCACTGAAGTGGTGGGTCTCCTGCTGGTGGGCTTCGTCATCGGAACGCTCCTGGGCTTTAATACCATAAACAGCATTTTCCTGGGCGGCATGATGTCCACCTGCTCTACCATGCTGACCATGAAATCCATAGATGACGCCGGGCGCAGAAAGGAGCGCTTCGCGGAGGTCACCCTGGGTACGATGGTGGTAAACGACATCGTCGCCATCTTCATGATGATGATACTGTCCATGATAGCCGCGTCCAAAGGCGTGTCCGGGATCGACCTGCTGGCGAACATCGGCAAGCTGTTTTTCTACCTGACGGTCTGGCTGCTGCTGGGCATATATATCATCCCCTCGGTCCTTAAAAAGACCATGCACCTCATGAACGACGAGACCCTGCTGATCATATCCCTGGGCAGCTGCTTCGCCATGAGCTGGCTTGCTGACGCCCTGGGCTTTTCAACCGCCCTGGGCGCGTTTCTGGCGGGCTCTATACTGGCGGGGACAGTCCACGCTGAGCGTATAGAGCGGCTTGTGACCCCCTGCAAGGACCTCTTCGGTGCTGTGTTCTTCGTTTCCGTGGGCATGATGGTGGACCCGGCGCTGCTGGCCAACTATATCGTCCCGGTGCTCATCATAACCATATCAACGATCATCGGGAAGCTCATATTCACAACGCTCGGCATGCGTCTGGCCGGTGAGACCTGCAAGACCTCCCTGAACGCCGCCGCGGCCCAGATACCCATAGGCGAATTCGCGTTCATCATCGCCTCCCTGGGTGTTTCCCTGGGTGTAACGGCCGATTTCCTATATCCGGTGATAGTGGCGGTTTCTGTGGTTACCACGGTGGTCTCCCCCTTCCTGCTGAAGGCCTCTGACAGGCTCGCAACGCCTCTCTCCCGCATAATGCCGGACAAGAGCGCAAAGCGCAAAGCCGCAAGGTCAGAGAAGAAATCCTTTATGGACCCCGACTGGTCGGCCTTTCTGCGGCACTTTTTCCTGTCGTATTTCCTGTACTCCCTTGTCCTTTTGGGCCTTGTGCTGCTGGGCGTGCACTCCCTGCGGCCCCTGCTTGAGCAGTATCTCAGCCGGGAAAACGCCAGACTGGTGACCCTTATTGTGATATACCTCATCTCCATTCCCCTGCTGCCGGGCATCGTCACCTTCCGCAAGCGCTATTTCACCACATTGTGGCTAAAAAACTTCGCCAATAGAGTGCCTCTGACCGCACTTTTGATACTGCGTTTTCTGACGGCGGCGTATCTCATAATCCTGCCCATTTTGCTGCTGTACAGAATACGGCACATATGGCTGCTGCTTCTGGTCATACCGGCAGTGTATTTCGCGTCCAACTCAAACAAGCTGGCCGGGCTCTCCATGCAGCTGCAGGCGCGATTCCTCTCGAACTTCAATGAGCGGGTGCTCAATGAGAAATATGTCAAAACCGGCGGCGAGACCAGCCACGTATGGCTGGACGAGCGCATGCACACCGCCCTGTTCATCTGTCAGCCGGACAGTCTCATTATAGGCCGCTCCCTTGAGGAGCTGGACTGGGCCAGGACCCTGAACACCAAGGTCATATGCATCATCCGCTCGGGAAAGCGCATCAACATACCCCAGAGCACGGAGCGCATACATGCCGACGACAAGCTTATCGTCATGGCTGACACCCCGGGTCTGGACAGCTTTCGGCTGGGCATAAAGGAATCCGGACTGGAACAGGAGGGTGAGATCTGGACACTCCGCCGGTACATAGAGGAACAGGACAACATCGACGAGGAGAGCCAGCTGCTCTGCTGCGCGGTCAGAGTGGGGCACGAGTCCGGTCTATCCGGCAAGAGTCTGAGAAGCTCCGGCATAAAATCCGAGTGGCACGCATTTCTGGTGGGCCTTGAACGGCATCTCTACCCCATATTCGACCCCCTGCCCGACATGCCTTTGCAAGAGGACGACCTGCTGTGGGTGCTGGGCGACCAGAAGATGGGCCGATACCTCTTCCAGCACAATCTGCTGGATGGATGATAAATCAGGCATCTGTCAGCACTTGGGAAATGTAAAAAAATATACTCAAACGGCGCGGTCAAAACTGACCGCGCCGTTACTGTATCCGTTATTATCTCATACCGCCTATTTCCACTTTTTATACAGGGCCTCGATCTGGCTGGCAAAGGCCGCAAGATCTCTGTTGGACATGCCCTCGCTGTTTTTGATGAGTTCAAGCAGCTTGTCGCCGGCATCCGTGAGCTTCCCGTAGGCCGCGACGGCTCTGCTGTCGCGCTCGGGCTTCTTCTCTATCAGCTTGCCCTCCGGACATGCCAGGAAGAGATTGTTTTTAAGGTCAAATTCCGTGCCGCTGAAGGGGGCATAGGCCTTAAAGCCGCACTCATTCTCCAAAAGGCCCGTAAATGCCACACAGGCAGCGTCCTCGCCGTGGTTCACAAAAACCATCTCGGGCTTGTTTTTAAAGCCCTTCATCCAGTTGAGCAGGCCCTCTCTGTCGGCGTGTCCGCTCTTGCCCGGCAGACGGCTTATCTCAGCCTTTACAGCTATATTCTCGCCAAAGAGCTTTACGCTCTTCGCGCCCTCGATTATGGACCTGCCAAGAGTGCCCACAGCCTGGTATCCGACGAACAGCACCGTACACTCCGGTCTCCAGAGATTGTGCTTGAGGTGGTGCCTTATGCGGCCCGCGTCGCACATGCCGCTGGCGGAGATTATCACCTTTGGCGTGGTGTCGAAGTTTATGGCCTGGGACTCCTCCGCGGATACGGCCACCCTCAGTCCGGGGAACATCAGCGGATTCTTGCCCGCCCTGACCATCTCAGCCGTCTCCTCGTCCAGGCAGCCTATATCGCACTGGAGGAATATGGCGGTGGCCTCGTTGGCGAGGGGGCTGTCCACATAGACTGGGAAGTTCGGGAATTTCTTTACAAGACCCCGCTCCTTTATCTCGCGGATAAAGAACAGGAGTTCCTGTGTACGGCCCACAGCGAAGGAGGGTATGACAAGATTTCCCCCTCTTTCAAAGGTCTTCTCTATCAGTGCCGCCAGATACTCCGTATAGGGAGGGCGAACCTCGTGGCTGCGGTCGCCGTATGTAGATTCCACCACCACATAGTCCGCCTCATCGACAGTCTGGGGGTCCTTTATAATGGGCTGGTCAGTATTGCCCACGTCGCCGCTGAACACTATCTTGCGCTCGACGCCGTCCTCAGTGAGCCAGACCTGTATGCAGGCAGAGCCCAGCAGATGGCCGATATCCGTAAAGCGCATCCTGACGCCCTCGGCAACCTGTATATCCTCCTCATAGCTGCAGCTACGCAGTCTGGATATGGCGGTCTCCGCGTCGTTGAGATCGTACATGGGCTCATATGCCGGCGCTCCGGCACGCTTAGCCTTACGGTTGCGCCACTCTGCCTCGAAC
>JAFRAF010000099.1 GCA_017405545.1 Oscillospiraceae bacterium
AAACGCCACCGCCATACATGCCGCCCGTATGTGCGGTATTTCCTCGTATTGGTTCAGTTTGTGAGCGACCACTGTATGAGCTGTGTGAGTATGGGATGTAGTTTTCGAGCCTTGTCCGTCAATCTGTACTCTACGCGGACGGGGACCTCCAGGTATTCCGAACGTATGACGAGGCCGTCGTCCTCCATCTCCCGGAGCGTTTTTGAGAGCATCGTGTTGGAGATGCCCTGGATGTTTTTCAGCAGCTCATTGTAACGGCTGTCCCCGTTTGCGGACAGCGAGCAGAGTATGGGCAGCTTCCATTTTCCCCCGATGATGCCCAGCGCGCCTTGCAATGCGCAGGTTTCTGAGCAGGGACAATTGTGCGACTTTGACATGGTCGAGCCTCCATGTAAGGTTTTTCTTACCTACACATTATTAACTGAGTCATTGACATTTGAATCGATGTCATTTATAGTATATACGATAAGTATTCCGTTGTAAAGTCGTATTTTTTGCTGTAATAGTTCACTGACAGCCTTTGCGAACCTGGAGACAGCTATGGCAGGCTTGATATTTATAAGCGGCGGCACGGGATTTCTGGGAACGGAGCTCTGCGCCAGACTGCTGGACACCTGTGATTTTCCGATCTATGCGCTCATCCGCGCCGCGAATAAAGCAGATGCGCTTCACAGATTGAGGGAGGCCTGGCAGCACGACGCCGCTTTATATGCTTCCGTCGGCAGGCGGGTGTTTCCCGTGATGGGGGACTTCACAAAGCCGGGCCTGGGCCTGGACGCGCAGACGGGCTCCCTTTTGCGGCGAAGTGTGACGCGGGTCTTTCATGTCGGCGCGGAGGTAGGTTTTCAGAAGGGCGAGGCAGAGCTCATGTCCATGAACCGGGAGGGTACCAGGAACATGCTGGCCTTCGCGGCAGCTCTTGAAGAATTGGAGCGCTTTGTGTACGTTTCCACCGCCTATGTGGCCGGGCGGCGCTCAGGTGTCATCCGTGAGGACGAAGCCGTCGGCACGGCCTTTTCCAGCCTGTACGAAAAGAGCAAGGCCGAGGCCGAAGGGCTGGTGCGTGCGTCCGGGCTGCCCTTTGTCATATGCCGTCAGGGCATGATCGTCGGGGATTCCCGGACAGGCTGGGCGAGGAATTTCAACACGGTGTATTACATCCTGAAGCGCCTGCTGTTGGGCAGGCTGCGGGTGTTGCCAGTGAGGCGGGATCAGGGGTTGAATGTAGTGCCGGTGGATTATGTGGCGGGGGACGTGGCGAAGCTTGGCTTTTCAGACGCCGCTGTGGGCAGAGCTTTTCATCTGATTTGCCCGACGAGCATGCAGCCGCGGGTGGGAGAACTGACGGAATACATCCGCGCCTGGGCAGAGAAGCATCTGAGCGTTCGCCTGCCCAAGCCCGCCTTTCTGCCGCTGGGCATAGTCAGGCGCGCGGGACTGATCCACAACGGGAAGCCGGAGGAAAAGCGCAGGACACCGTTATCCAATCTGCTGACCCTCTTGCCCTATTTCTTCTCCGATCAAGATTTTGACCGAATGAACACGGATGCCCTCTGCGGACCTTATGAACGGGACTGGCGCGTTTTTATCGACGCCCTGCTATCCTTCGCCTGCCGGGCGAACTTTATGCGCCAGACGGGGCAGACGGTGTTTGAGCAGGCCATGGTCCGCCGTGCCGGCGTGCGCTATCCCATTCACTACTTTAACGTGCGCTCGGATGGCGTCCGGCGCGTCTCCGGGCAGGAGGTCAATGAAAAAGTGACGGCCATCGCCCAAGCCCTGCGCCGCCGG
>JAFRAF010000100.1 GCA_017405545.1 Oscillospiraceae bacterium
CCGTAGCAGCGTCCGGTGCTGGTGAAGAACATGATAAAGTCGTGGGATGAGGCGGTGAACAGGGTCTCTGCGTAGTCCTCGTCCCTGAGGCTCTGGGCCTTGATGCCCTTGCCGCCCCGCCTCTGGGCGGTGTAGTCGCTGGCGGGCATGCGCTTTATATAGCCCGCGTGGCTGAGGGTGTAGACGCAGGCCTCCTCCTCGATGAGGTCCTCGAAGTCTATCTCGTCCTCCACGTCCTGTATCTCGGTCTTGCGGTCGTCCCCGTACTTCTCCTTCAGCTCAAGCAGCTCGTCCTTCAGAACGCCCTTGATGAGCTCCGGGTCGGCCAGCAGGGAGTTATAGTAGGCTATGCGTTCCTCCAGCTCCCGGTACTCATTGTGCAGCTTTTCCCGGTTGAGGCGCTGAAGGGCGATGAGACGCATGTCGCATATGGCCTGGGCCTGTACCTCGGACAGGTCGAAGCGGGCCATAAGGTTCTGCTTGGCGTCGTCGTAGGAGTTCCTGATGATGCGTATGACCTCGTCTATGTTGTCCTGGGCTATGATGAGGCCCTCCAGAAGATGGGCCCGCTCCCTGGCCTTTTTCAGCTCATGGCGGGTGCGGCGGGTGATTACCTCCTCCTGGAAGGTGAGGTACTCGTCGATGATGTGCCGCAGGGACAGTATCCTGGGCTGGGTCTGGTTCTGCACCAGGGCCAGCATGTTTATGCTGAAGGTGGTCTGCGGCTAGGTCTGGGTCAGCAGCGTGTTCAGCACCACCTGGGCGTTGGCGTCTCTCTTGAGCTCGATCACTAGGCGCATGCCGTTTCTGTCGGATTCGTCACGCAGGTCGGATATGCCCTCCAGCCGCTTGTCCTTCACCTGATCGGCGATGGCGGCGATGAGCATGCGCTTGTTTACCTGATAGGGCAGCTCCGTTACGATGATGCGTGTGCGGTGGTCCTTGCCGTACTCCTCGAACTCGGTGCGGGCCCTGACCCTTATCCTGCCCCGGCCGGTGGCGTAGGCCTGGCGTATGCCTGCCCTGCCCATGATGATGCCCTTTGTGGGGAAGTCCGGGCCGGACACGTGTTCCATCAGCTCAAAGACGCTGGCCTCCGGGTTTTCCAGCACGCAGACGCAGGCGTCGATTATCTCCCGCAGGTTGTGGGGCGGGATATTGGTAGCCATGCCAACGGCGATGCCCGCGGAGCCGTTCACCAGCAGGTTGGGGAAGCGGCTGGGCAGTATGATGGGCTCCTGCCTGGTCTCGTCGAAGTTGGGCAGGAAGTCCACGGTCTCTTTATCTATATCCCGCAGCATCTCCCCGGCCATTCTGGCCATTCTGGCCTCGGTATACCTGTAGGCCGCGGGGGGATCTCCGTCCACGGAGCCGAAGTTGCCGTGGCCGTCGATGAGGGGATAGCGCATGGAGAAGTCCTGAGCCAGACGCACCAGCGCGTCGTAGACTGAGGCGTCGCCGTGGGGGTGATAGCGGCCCAGCACGTCGCCCACGGCGGTGGCGCACTTGCGGAAGGGTCTCTCATGGGTTAGGTTGTCCTCGTACATGGCGTAGAGTATGCGCCTGTGCACGGGCTTCAAGCCGTCTCTCACGTCCGGGAGGGCCCGGCCCACGATTACGGACATGGCGTACTCGATATAGCTCTTTTTCATCTCGCCCACGAGCTCGGTGTCATGTATCACCTGATCCGGAAAAGCAATGTCCTCCGGCTTGTAGTCCTTGTTCTTATGTGCCATTTACCCTCACCTCCTAATAGTCAAGATTGACGGCGTATTTGGCGTTTTCCTCGATAAAGGCCTTTCTGGGCTCCACCTGCTCGCCCATGAGTATGGTGAATATCTCGTCCGCCTTCACCGCGTCGTCCAGGCATATGCGGCGCAGGGTGCGGGTCTCCGGGTTCATGGTGGTCTCCCACAGCTCGTGGGGGTCCATCTCGCCCAGACCCTTGAAGCGGCTTATCTCCACCTTGGCGTTGGGGTTGTCGGCCCGCATCTCGGCGGATATGGCGTCACGCTCCCCCTCGGAGAAGGCGAGCCTCACGCTCTTGCCCCTTGTGAGCTTGAACAGGGGCGGCACGGCGGAGTACACATAGCCCTGCTCGATGAGGGGCCGCATGAAGCGGAAGAAGAAGGTCAGCAGCAGGGTGCGTATGTGACTGCCGTCCACATCGGCATCGGCCATTATAATTATCTTGTGATAGCGGAGCTTGTTGACGTCGAACTCCTCGCCTATGCCCGCGCCCAGAGCGGTTATGACGGGCTGGAGCTTGTCGTTGCCGTAGACCTTGTCGGCCCGGGCCTTCTCCACGTTCAGCATCTTGCCCCACAGGGGGAGTATGGCCTGGAAGCGGCTGTCCCTGCCCTGGGTGGCGGAGCCGCCTGCGGAGTCGCCCTCTACGATGTATATTTCGGTCAGGGCCGCGTCCCGCTCGTTGCAGTCCCTGAGCTTGTCGGGCATCTGCCCGCTCTCAAGGCCGGTCTTGCGGCGTATGGACTCCCTGGCCTTGCGGGCGGCCTCTCTGGCCCGGGAGGCCGTCATGGCCTTGCCCAGTATGCTCTTGGCCGCCTGGGGGTTCTCCTCCAAAAACTGGGCGAACCTGTCGCTGACAACGTAGTCCACAAGGGTCCTTATCTCGGAGTTGCCCAGCTTGGTCTTGGTCTGTCCCTCGAACTGGGGGTTCTCCAGCTTTACGGATATGATGGCGGTCAGGCCCTCGCGGCAGTCCTCGCCGGAGAGGGACTCCTCGTCCTTCATCAGCTTGTGGCTCTTGCCGTAGGCGTTCAGCACCCTCGTGAGAGCGGTCTTGAAGCCCGTTTCGTGCATGCCGCCGTCGGGGGTGTGTATGTTGTTGGCGAAGGACACCAGCATCTCATTGTAGCTGTCGCTCCACTGTAATGCCACCTCGGCGGTGGAGCCCTCCTTCTGCCCCTGCATGTATATGACCGGGCCGCTGACTGGGGTCTTGGTCCTGTTAATATAGTCCACGAACTCCCTTATGCCGCCCTCGTACTGCATGTCGTCAAGGGCCTCGCGCCCCTCGCGTCTGTCCTCCGTGATTATGCGCAGGCCGCCGTTTAAGAAGGCCTGCTCCCGCATGCGCTTGTGCAGTATCTCATAGGAGTAGTCCACATCGTCGAAGATCTCCGGGTCCGGGCTGAAGGTGACCGTGGTGCCGTGGTCGTCCGTCTCACCCACCACGTGGATGTGCTCGGTTATCTCGCCCCGGGAGAAGGCCATCTCATAGACCTTGCCCTCCCTGCGCACCTGTACCCGGAGCCACTGGGACAGAGCGTTGACAACAGACGCGCCCACGCCGTGGAGGCCGCCGGACACCTTGTATCCGCCGCCGCCGAACTTGCCGCCTGCATGGAGCACGGTGAAGACCACCTCAAGGGCGCTCTTGCCGGTCTGCTCCTGTATGTCCACGGGTATGCCGCGGCCGTTGTCGGTCACTGTCACGGTGCCGTCTGGGTTTATGACCACGCTTATCTCCGTGCAGAAGCCCGCCAGCGCCTCGTCTATGGAGTTGTCGACTATCTCATAGACAAGGTGGTGGAGTCCCGACGAGGAGGTGGAGCCTATATACATGCCCGGGCGCACCCGGACCGCCTCCAGCCCCTCCAGTACCTGTATCTGCGAAGCGTCGTATTCTTTTGCTCGTTCTGCTATGCTGTCGGTCATGTCTGCCTCCGTTAAGTCTTATTCGAAAACCCTGCTCTCGCTGCGCTTGAGTATGGTCGCTGTATTTATCTGACACAGATAGACAGTCTCCCTGCCCGCCTCCGCGCTGACGACGAAGCTGCGGGGGATGTCCTCGGCTATGTTTACAAGTCTGCCCTCTCTCTCGGCCCGGTTCAGGTATTCCACCGTGTCCCGGGAGCCCGTGGAGTTGTCCATGTCGAACACCCCTATCACCGACGCTGTGGGCAGCACCACGCCGGAGCCTATGTGAATGTACATATCAACGTTCCGCCTTTCCCGGGAATATCAGACGCTCTCCCCGTCCACTCTGCCCTCGTATATGGGCAGTATCCGCTCCGCGAAGCCGGAGCTGCGGTCCAGGCTGCAGCAGGTGATGAACACCTGTCCCCGGGCCGACCTGTTGAGTATGAAGCTCTGCCTGTCCTCGTCCAGCTCGGAGAGCACGTCGTCCAGCAGGAGTATGGGAGGCTCGCCCATTACCTGTGTGAATATATCCCGCTCGGCCAGCTTCACTGACAGGGCCGCCGTCCTGGTCTGGCCCTGTGAGGCGAACTTCTTGGCGCTGCGTCCGTTTATGAGTATCTCAAGGTCATCCTTATGGGCCCCGCTCAAACATTGCATTGCGGCCCTCTCAGCCGCTCTGAGCTGCCTTAATCTGTCCAGCAGCAGGGGATAGAGCTCCGCTGGGCGCATAGACGGGTCGTCTATGACGCTGACGGTCCTGTATATTATCTCCAGCTCCTCTTTCCCGCCGGAGAAGTCCCTGTGTATCCCGGACGCTATCTCGCTCAGGCGCCGGGCGTAGCGGGCCCTGTAGTGTATGAGCCTGGCCCCGAGGGCGGCCAGCCTGTCGTCGTACTCGTCTATCAGCTCCAGCAGCCGGGGCTTTTCGGCGCTGTCCCGCAGTATGCGGGATTTGCCCTCCAGCGTCTTGCCGTAGGCCTGCAGATCCGAGCTGTAACGGGGGTATATCTGGCTGAGGGCCGAATCCATGAGCCTGCGCCGGGGGGACGAGCCCGCCTTGACTATGTGCAGGTCGTCGGGGCAGAACAAAACAGCGGCAGCGTGTTCGCTTATCTCGTCCATGTTCTTACGCCGCACGCCGTTTATCCATATTTTCCGCCGGCTCTGTCTGCTGAGCTCCAGCTTGATTTCCTTTTCCCTGTCGGAGAGCCTGGCCCGCATGGTCACCAGGGCCCCGTCGGCTGTGAAGCTTATCATCTCCGCCTCGGACCTGGCCCGAAAGGAGCGGCCCGTGGTCATGTAGTACAGGGCCTCCAGCAGATTGGTCTTGCCCTGACCGTTGGGACCCACTATAACGTTCACTCCTCCGTCGAATTCCGCCCGGAGCGAGCTTAGGTTTCTGAAGCCCTCCGCCTCGATCCCGCTTATGATCATGGCCGCGGTCCCGCGCCGACGACTATCCTGTGTCCCGCGAAGGCCACGCTGTCGCCGGGATATATCTTTTTGCCCCTCATGGTGCAGACCTCTCCGTTCACCCGGACAAGGCCGTCCGAGATGACGCTCTTGGCCTCGCCGCCGGTGGCGGTGAGACAGGCGAACTTGAGAAGGGAATCCAGCTTTATGAACTCCGTATCTATCTCCACGGTCTCCGGGGCTTTCTCCCTGACTTTGACCTTAATTCTCATGGGATTGCCTCAGTCTCACGGGCAGTATCATGTACAGGAAGTTGTCCGAATCGTCCACCGGCAGTATGACGCAGGGGGAGATGGGGGAGTTGAGCTGCATTTTGACCTTGTCCGCCGGCACGGCCTTCAGAGCGTCCAGCATATAGCGGTTATTGAAGCCTATCTCCAGATCCCCGCCGTCTCCGTCGATGCCGCATTCGTCGCTTGCCTTGCCCAGGGCAGTTACGGACGACAGGGACAGGACCCCGTCCCCGAAGAGACAGCGCACGGGACTTTTCAGCTTGTCGGTTATGATGAGGCTGACGCGGTCCACTGTCCTGGCCAGCTCCGCCGGGACCACCTCCACGGTGAATTTGCCGGTCCTGGGTATGGCCTCTTTGTAATTCAGGAACTCGCCCTCCAGCCTGCGGGACACCAGCAGCACGTCCCCCATGGTGAAGGTCACATGCTTTTCGCCCACGGTGACGCGGACCTTGTCCTCAGAGTCGGAGAGTATGCGCTCCACCTCCGCCAGAGCCAGACCCGGCACCACGAATTTGGCCTTGAAGTCGGGCTCGGTGCCCACCTCCTCGCGCCTGAGAGCCAGGCGGAAGCCGTCCACGGCCACCACGGTGAGGGAGCAGTTCTCAACCTCAAAGAGGGCGCCCGTGTGTATGGGGCGGGCTTCATTGTCGCTGACGGCGAAGTTTGTCTGGGATATCATGGTCTTCAGCAGCTTCTGGGGCAGCTCCATGGAGCTTATATTCTCCACAGGCGGCAGCTCGGGGAAATCCTCCGGCGATATACCGACTATATGGAATACGCTCATCCCGCAGCTTATGGTGGTCATGAGCCTGTCGTCAGACTCCACGTTCACCACGTCGTCCGGCAGCTTGCGGATGATGTCCGAAAACAGGCGGGAGTTGAATACGATGGAGCCCGGCTCGACGACGTCGGCGGGGGTCTTCACCCTTATGCCCGTTTTCAGGTCATAGCCTGTGACCGTGATGAATTCGCCGGCCTCAATGAGTAGTCCCTCCATAGCCGGAACGGAGCTCTTTGCCGCGGCGGCCCTTGAGGCGGTGCTCACGGCCTGGTTAAGTGTCCATTTTTCGCACGAGAATTTCATGGTTCAAGTCCTCTTTTTATTGAGATATTTTTCAGCCGTGACAGCCCGCCCGAGCTTCCGACTGTTTTTCGTTCTGTCGCTTCACTTCCGGCCGAAGGCCGCTGTTCCTGCGTTTTTCCGAAATTTTTCGCTGTAAATAAATATTATAAATAATTATGTAGCAGACGCAGACGCAGTAGTTGGTAAAATCTGTGGAAAACCGGAGTTTTCCCGTAGACCGACGGGGAAATTCCTTTTTCTTCTCTGTGGATAAGCTGTTGATTCAACTGCTGTGACATGATTCCACATATATGTTGAGAAAAATGTTGAAGGATTTCGCGCCCTTTGCGGGCCGATTCAGGGCCTTTTCGCCCTATATATTTGCCGCGTTGGATTTGGCGTTGATGTTGGCGGTGATGTCCTTGATTATGGACTGCAGCTCCGGGGATTCGGTGATGCTGTCCTCCACCTTGCGTATGGAGTTTAAAACCGTGCTGTGGTCCCTTCCGCTGAAATACTCGCCGATGTCCTTCAGTGACAGGTTGGTATTCAGCCTTATCATGTATATGGCTATCTGGCGGGCCCTTGCCACGTTTTTCATCTTGCTCTGGCCCTTTACGTCCCTGTCGGTCAGGCCGAAGTATCTGGCGGTCTCCTCGATTATGGCCAGGGGGGTCATAATGCTCTCGTTCCGGCGGAACATGTCCTTTAAGACCTTCTCGGCCACCTGAACGTCTATCTGATTGTCCAGCAGCTCCTTGTATGCCATGAGCTTTTTCACGGCCCCCTCGATCTGGCGGACGTTGGAGGTCATGTTGTTGGCTATGTAGTCGCACACGTCCTCCGGCAGGGTACCTCCCATGTCCTTGGCCTTGTTCTTGATGATGGCCATGCGTGTCTCATAGTCCGGGGGCTGTATATCCGCCTGCAGGCCCGCCTCGAAGCGGGTGAGTATCCTGTCCTCCAGCAGGGATATCTCCCTGGGGGGGCGGTCGGAGGTGAACACTATCTGGTGGTTCTCCTCGTACAGGGCGTTGAAGGTGTGGAAGAACTCCTCCTGTGTGGCGCTCTTTCCGGCGATGAACTGTATGTCGTCCATGAGGAAGAAGTCGGCCTTTCTGTACTTGTCCCTGAACTCTATGTTCCGGCCGGACTGTATGGCCCCGATCAGCTCGTTGGTGAAGTCGTCGCCCTTTACGTATACGATGTTGTACTCCGGGTGGTTTTTACGCACCTCGTGCTTTATGGCGTGGAGCAGGTGGGTCTTGCCCAGACCCGAGTCCCCGTATATGAACAGGGGGTTATAGCGCTTTGTCTCCTGCCTCGCCACCGACAGGGCGGCGGCGTGGGCGAAGCTGTTGGACTTGCCCACCACGAAGCGGTCGAAGGTGTACTCGGAGTCGTCGGCGGAGCCGGCGGTCTTGTGGGTGGCCCGGAAGCCCTCCAGCTCGTCCTCGGTGATGACGGCGAACTCCGTATCCATGGAGAATATCTCGAACAGGGCCCTTTTTACCTGGGCGCCGAAGCGGTCCAGCAGTATGTTCTTGCTGAATATGGACGGGGCGAACACGGTGAGCGTGTTGTCCGAATAATCCAGGGCTTCACAGCCTTTGAACCAGGCGTCGATCGCGGCCCTTGTGGTGTTTTTGCTGATGATTTCTACTACTCTTTCCCAAACCTCGTTGACTGAATTCATTGAAAAACCCCTTTCTCTTTCGCGGGTCATCAAATCGATAATATATTCGATTAATGATACCAGATTTTTGACCAAAAATCAAGGTCTTTACAGGAAAATACTATATAAAAATAAAATTGATGTTATCAGGAGCCGGAAAGCAGTACCGAGCCGGAGGGATTGCCATGTGAAAAATCTGTACTGTCATTTGGTGAGTGGTACCGAGTCGTTGCCAGGGGCGAAGCCAAGCGATTGGCAGAAGTGAAAAAAGAACAACAACGCTGTTGCAGATTTTAAGCTTCTCACCCTCCGGGGGCACCATTTTCTTACGCAAGAAAATGGTGGAAAAGAGCGACAAAGGGTCTGCGGACCCTTTGCAAACCCAGGGGCTTCAAATACCGCTCGCGCCGCTCACTCTGCCTTAGCTTTCTCAAAGCGTTGACCCGCTACCCCTGTTTGAGGCAGAGTTAATCGCATGGTCTCGTCCTATGCTTGCAAATCTGTACCGTCATTCGGTGAGTGGTATGAACTCAAAGTCTGTGTCAAGCAGAGACGTAAAATTGATAACAGTGAATTGTTGCCAAGGACGCAGCCATTCGATTAGTACAGACTTGAAAAGAATGTAGAAACTGCAACAAGGAGAAACCCAAGGCAGAATGAGCGGAGCGAATGATTATTGAAAAACCGGGGGTTTGAAAAGGGGGCC
>JAFRAF010000101.1 GCA_017405545.1 Oscillospiraceae bacterium
CATCATCTTCACGTCCGCGTCCGCCCGGAGCTCGCCCTCCATCACACGGAGATACACTCTGTCGCCCCTGTAGTGATCATACTGGCTGTCGAATCTAATCGCTCGCAGCGGGGCGGCAATATCCCCCGATGGCGCAGGTACGTTTTTGACTATGTCTTCCAGCACTGCGTTTATGTTTATTCCGCGCTTCGCGGATATCTCGGGTGCGTCCATGGCGGGCAGCCCTATGATATCCTCTATCTCCGTCTTGACACGGTTTGGGTCCGCAGCGGGCAGGTCTATCTTGTTTATTACCGGCAGTATCTCAAGCCCCTGATCCAGGGCCAGGTACGTATTTGCCAGCGTCTGGGCCTCGACCCCCTGTGTGGCGTCTACAACAAGGACTGCGCCCTCACAGGCGGCAAGGCTTCTGGACACCTCATAGTTGAAATCCACGTGTCCCGGGGTGTCTATGAGGTTAAGGGTATACATCTCCCCGTCCTCAGCCCTGTAGCTCAGGCCCACGGCTCTGGCCTTTATGGTTATGCCCCTCTCCCTTTCGAGCTCCATGTTGTCCAGAAGCTGGTTCTCCATATCCCTGGCCTCGACAGCCCCGCAGATCTCCAGGAATCTGTCGGCACGGGTGGACTTCCCGTGGTCTATATGGGCTATTAGTGAAAAATTACGAATTTTATCCTGTTCTATCATAGTTTACACCATTAATAATTATTCTGTGTTCTTGGTGATTATACCCCGCATTCGGGATAAAATCAACACATACGGCCAATTAAATCATTTTAAATTAATTCTTTGTTAACCGTAATTTAATTGACAAAGTCCGCCATCAAATATAGAATATTGTGAAGGATGCCGTCATCCTTCACAAAGACACTATTTTTCTGCAGTATATGAGGTGCAGTGCAATGGATAACAGAGAGACCGATGAGATATTCGATGAGATAAACAGGGCCTTTGAGAGCGGCGCATACGACAAGGGGGCACAGCCCGAGTACACCGAGTCCCGCTCCGCTCCGGCTCAGGCTGACGACGTCATGGACTTTTCCAACTATAGCCGGGCATATCTGAACGCATATAAGGAGGCCTACGGCACCCAGTACCAAAGGCCGCCCCGTGAAAACCGCAATCGGAACAAGCAGCGCACACGGGAGGACCGCAGTCAGTACAGGCAGCGCACACGGGATGAGGTGCGTATGAATTCAAACCGATCAGCCCGAAGAGACGAGCCGCGGCGCAGGGCTCCGCGAAGAAGAAGCGGCGGCGGCTTCATGAGTTTTTTAAAGGCGCTTGTGGCCATAATCTTTATTCTGGCCTTGGCCTATACCTTCCTGTGCAAGCCGCCGAAGGACCCGAACACCGCGGCCCCGAGGCATGACAACTTCGCCACAGTGCTCATAGCGGGCACTGACGGCGGAAACAACAGGACGGACACTATAATACTGGCCTCCATAGACAAGAAAAACAGAGACGTCAGCCTTTTGAGCATACCGAGGGACACATATGTGGACGCGCCCTATTCCGTGCCCAAAATAAACTCCGCCAGCGGCTATGCCGGAGGCGGCGAGGCGGGCATGAATGAGCTCATGGATCAGGTGGAAAAAACCATAGGCTTCCGCCCGGACGGCTACGTGATGGTGAGCTTCGACGCCTTTGTCAAGCTTGTGGATCACATGGGCGGCGTGGATTTTGACGTGCCGGTCGACATGCAGTACAACGACCCGACTCAGGACCTCTATATCGACATTCCCGCCGGGCAGCAGCATCTGAACGGCGAAGATGCCCTTAAAGTGGTTCGCTTCCGCTCAGGCTACGCAATGGCAGATCTGACCCGCGTAGAGGTCCAGCGCAGCTTTGTAAAAGCGGCCATGAACCAGTGGCTGAAGCCCATAAACATCATCCGCCTCCCCGGGGCAATCGCCATCGCCAACGAGAGGATAACCACCGACCTGAACATGGGCAACATGATATGGTGCGCCGGGGCTCTCATGCGCTGCGACAAAAGTGATATACAGACCCAAACCCTGCCCGGGCAGGCCAAGACCATAAACGGCGGTTCCTACTTCGTAGCCGACAAGGATGCCACGGCCCAGCTCATGTCCGACGTATACAGTCCATATCTCTCATTCTGACAGATGGCGGGCGAGATTGCTTATATGCAGCTGATATTATGCCGCCGAACGGCCACGTACGATTATTACCCGGGAAATACGCCCTGTCATCGGCGCGCAGTTTCCTTTCCCGCATAACAAAATACCGGTCCAAATATCAGGGGCGCTGTGACAGCATCACAGCGCCCCTTGGTATTTGTAATAGTATTAATCGCTTTCAGTTAAGTCAAGCCGCGGGATCAGTCAAAGAATTTGTCGTGGATGGCCTGGACAGCCCTGTCAGCCTCCTTCTCCGCGACTATGACGGAGATCTTTATCTCACTGGTGGAGATGATCTGGATATTGACCTTGGCGTCGTAGAGGGCCTCAAACACCAGCGAGGCGATACCTGAGGTGTTCATCATGCCGGCGCCCACGACGCTGACCTTGGCCACGTCATATTCGGTGCTGATATGGTCAAAGCCCAGCACACTCTTGATATCCTCAAGGGCG
>JAFRAF010000102.1 GCA_017405545.1 Oscillospiraceae bacterium
ACTGAGGTAGATGCGGTTTTGCCGAGAAAAACGGAACAGACTCAGGGTGGAGAGCGTCAAATCCGCCATGCGCATCAGCCGATAATAAGCGATAATTTATGAAATAGCTTGAAAATGGTGAGAAAAAACAGGAGAGGCTTTCCGTCAGGAAAACCTCTCCTGTAATTTTTGTCTTCGATGTGCTGTTAGTCAATGTGCGATAATCGCAGATAATAAAGCAAAAGTGCCCACTTAATCCCGCTGACGCTGAGCTTTTGTGCTGTCCGTACAAACTGGAGCAGTACAGCCTGGCCTCGGGGTTTTGCTTTTTTTATAGCTGCAGGGCGAAGCCGTCCGGGCGAACTTTATCTGGCAGAAAGGCTTCCGTTGATTATGACGGTCTTGTTGGCGTCATTCCAGCCCACGTTATAGCCGAAATACTCGGCCAGATAGCGTATGGGGGCGTAGGTGCGGCTACTTACTATGACCGCCGCCGTGTCCATGGTGCCCGTTGCGCCGCTCTCGGTCCTGTAAGTTTTGCTGTTTATGGGGAAGGTTATGGTCTTGCCGTTGCTGGAGAATGAGGCCTCCTTATTACTGTCGTTCCAGGAAACGTTCAAGCCCAGAGCCTCAGCCACCGCACGCAGGGGGACCATGGTGCGGCTGTCGGAGTTTATAAAGGGTGCCGCGTCTGTCCACTGTACGGTTTTGCCGTTCACGGTGACATTGATGCTTATGGTTGGCTTGTCGCCCGGCAGGCCGCTGCAGTTGAAGTGTATGTTGGCAGAGGCCAGAGCGTCGTTGTAACTGCCTAATTCTATGGCGGCCCAGTCCGTTATGCTGCCGCCGAAATAAACATCTTTGAGGCCGGTGCAGTTATTAAAGGCGTCAGAACAGATTTCATTTACACTTTTGGGAATGAAAATGCAGTTGAGCTTTTCGCAATTCTCAAAAGCTGACATTCCGATCTCAGTTACATTGTTTCCGATGCTTGCCGTTTCCAGATTTGTACATGAATAAAAGCAGCTGGCGGGGATATGAGTAGCACCGTTTCCTATGCGAACACTTGTGAATCCTGTACAGCCCATGAACTGATCGTCATAATCAAAATCAACATTGTCAGGCAGATCAAGTGTCTTTAATCCGGTACAACCACAGAACGCCCTTTGACATATCAGTAGAGTAGTATTGGTGTTGGCGAATGTAAGGTTAACAAGGTTGGGGCAGTAAGCGAAAGCCCAGGTGCCGATGGTCTGTAAACCGCTGCCAAGTTTAACGCTGGATAAGTTGTCGCAGTTTCTAAATGCATCAGAGTGGATCTCGTAAACGCTGTTCGGGATAACTATGCTTTTAAGCTTGTCACACTCACTGAATGCTAGGTGCCCTATGCTTTGAAGACCCTCTGAAAAGGTCACATATTCCAGATTCTCACAGTTATAAAATGCATACTCATCTATTAAGGTCACGCTTCCGGGAATAGAGATACTTGTCAGTCCATTACATCTCGAAAACGCACTATCTCCAATTAAAACGTTCGGAAGTATCGGCGATCCTGACGCGGATGATGAATGCATCCGCCCGTAAAGATCTGACCCTGGGCGATGAAGGACAAACGGGCGACCCAAGTCAGAAAGACAGCGATGAGCTGAAGATCGTAAAGGAACCCCTGAATGTAGAGATCGCCAACGGCGCCGCGGTGCTGTCCATCACGGTTTCCGGAAAATTTGACAAGATCATTTATCTGTGGGAAAAGAGAGTGGGAGAAGAATGGCGGGATGTGGCAACGCTGAATACGGAAAAGGTCACCTACAATATTTCTTCTTCCGCCCTGACGATTCTATCCGAAGACGGGGTCGAGGGAAACGGGGAATACCGCTGTACGGTCTCGGCCTTTACGTCCTCTGATTTTGAAGTGGGGGACATCCCGGCAGGGCAGGTCATCAGCCGGACGGCCAGAGTATACGAAAATACCAAGCCCCTGGAGGCCTGGCTGGCCCAGGAGGAATGGCGCGCTTACCCGACCCGTTACTACACCTTTCACAATGGACACAAAACAGATCAGATCATACTGGAGGATAAATATCTGTGGGAGGAATCCGCAGAGCATGTGCTGAAGGCCCCTGTATCGGAGCAGCAGTTCCGGGAATGGTACGTCTACGGTCCGAATCCGTGGAATGAAAAACCGGACCCGTCGGATATGTATATCAAAGGACAGGACGTGATTGTCAAGATCGGAGAAATCTCCGGCGGCAGGGGTCCCTACACGTACAGTTGGGAAATGGGTCCCAACAAATACGGGGGAAACCCGAAGCTGATCGAAGGGTACAACTGCATTGGACAGGGAACCGATACCATCTATGTCCACCCGGTCCCGGGCGTCACCGGCGACGAGCCGGTGGAAATGGGGTACATCGACTGCAAAGTCACCGATTCCATGGGCACCTATACATATGCCACCTGCTGGAGGTATGCATATGGTAAAACATATCTGGATCATTACGTCCATCCTTACGCACTGCGATCGGATCATTACTGGTTCGGCGACGCGTACAACACCCAGAAGGACGGCGTAATGATGTATGTGTGGAAGTCACTGTACAAATAAGGCGGACGGTTTAATGCTTGTTAAAATGGTGAACAGGCAATCCTTTCTTTATCAGATAAAACCGCTGTCCCGAAATATGAACCTGCGGGACAGAAGATGTGCCGGAGTTCTCCGAAGCATAATCACAGGCCGCTGAAAACGAAATAACTGACTGCCCGTGCTCCGGGAGAGGATCCTGGGGCACGGGCGTTTCTTTCCGGCGAAGACGGCTGAACGATCAAAAACCTGCCTCCGCCGGCCGGCCGCATCGATCCAGTCGGCAAGTTTTTCGTACGCCGACTCCCCGACCGGACACTGCTCCCGCTGTTACGCAGGGATAACAATTATGTTGCATCATCGCGGGCGCTGTGTTATTGTTATTATGATAGATTTTTTATTTCCAATCCATCCGGCTTGGCTGTCCGGCATCGCTGTCCAGGCGGCTGAGTATTTGTTTATGGAGGATCACACAAATGTTAAAACGCTGTATATCCCTATTCCTCGCTGTGCTGATGGCGTTCAGTCTGGCGATGACAGCATTTGCCGAGGGCGACGGTGACAAGGCAGTGAGCTCGTTCTGTTTCACGATCAGCGCGCGGCTCTGCGGAAAGGACCCATCTGAGAACCCGCCGGATGGCTATTCCTGGCCGGACTGGGATAACACAGATGCTGAGGACGCTGACTCCGTGGATTTCGGGGAGGACAACGTCTGGGTCGCGTCCTGGGATAAAAATGACCCTGACAACTATGTCCGCCTCACGGAAAAGTTCGTCGCGGGCAAAAAATATACGGCCTTTGTGACATTCACGGCCAACGAGGGCTATTGCTTTAATGACAGCACCCGGGTCTTATACGAAGATCATGAGACCTATGAGTCCGCGGCATGCAGCATAGTCAAGAACGACGGCCGCAGCATTACTGTAGCGGTCGAGATTACAGCGGATCACGACTGGGAATATGACATTGATAATTCGATCGGCAGTACCTGTGTGAGCCGGGGCGAGGATCACTATTATTGCGTAAGCGACCCATCTCACACAAAGGTTGAGTACAGACCGGCCGATCCCGATGCCCATGTGTGGGGCGAGTGGAATGTGCTGATCGAGGCCACAAAGTCTCAGGAGGGCGAACGTGAGCACAGCTGTGCGCTCTGCGGCGTGGTTAAGAAAGAGGTAATACCGAAGTACACATATCCCTACACAAAGGTATATGAGCCCGACACCTCCTGGACCATGGCCGCCACCATCGCCTGGCGGGCTGATGAGAGCGCTATGAGCGTTGCAGAGGCCGATGTACGACCGGCATCGGCTTTCGTATGGCTGGATAAGGATTTAAAGGTCTACGACAGGGACGGCGCTCTGCTCTCAGAGGACCTGGAGAGCTATGTGGATGCAACCATAGGCGGCATGATACCGGCCTTTTATGTAAATGATTCGGAGACCGCCGCGGCCCTCAAGGCCTGGCTTCCTGACAGCGGACTGCTGGACTGCTTCGTGGTCTCCACTCCGGAAAACAGGGAGCTTGTCAAGGACGTGGCAGACCTGCTCCATATCCGGGGCATGCTTGACTACACCGCGGCGGAGAATCCCGACAGGGAGGCTATGCTGGACATGATAGCCTCCACCAACGGCGCCCACGGCAAGGTCATAATACTCTCTGCCGAGGCCGCCACAAGGGAGAACGTGCGCTTCATCCAGTCCCTTGCCTCCACTGTCTGGGTAGAGGCACCCTCCGACATAAAAAGCCTTGTGACCCTTTACACCAACGGGGTAAACGGCGTAGTGACGGACGACTATCAGGCGGCTGTAGACGCGCTGGAGTTATTCAAAGACGATGTGCCGACGCTGCTGCGCATACCGTTTATCATCGGCCATCGCGGCGATCCCTCCACATATGTGGAGAACACCATGGACTCCGCAAAGGGCGCCTTTGAGGAGGGCGTGGACTCGGTGGAAAACGACATACATCTCAGCTCCGACGGAAAGCTGTTCATTTACCATGATGACGCTCCAAACGGCATATTCGGCATAGTCAACCCGGAGGATCCCTATGATCCCATCGATATTGAGACCCTGTCCCTGGAGCTGCTGAGAAACACGCCCTTCCCCTGGGAGAGCATATTAAACTGCAATGAGGTACAGCCGGAGAACTCACGCTACGGCACTTTATACGGCCAGGATGAGCAGAAGGAATACTTTGTGCCCACCCTTGAGGAGTATATAAAGGAGTTCAAAGACACGGGACTTGTCCATGACACGGAGATAAAGAGCTACAACCCCGACATCATACCGGTATACAAGGCCCTTGTGGACCAATACGACGCCTGGGACCAGTTTTTTACGATCACCTTCAACGGAGAGATACTGGACGCCATGTATCAGGACTATCCCGAGCTCTCCATAGGTGCGCTGGGCATGGGCGCCTGGACGGACGTGAAGTACACGGATGACGCGGGCAGAAACTATGACCAGATAGCCGATGAGGATGGCCCGGAGGCGGCGCTTAAGCTCCTCTACGGCACCATAGACCGCTGGAACGCCACATATAACAACTGCTACGGTGTGGGCTGGGGCCGCGAGATGGTGCTGGCCGGCCGTCACCGCGGCCTGACGACCTGGCCCTGGACCTATCGTATCGGTGCGGACGGTGAATACAATGGATCACAGGATTTTGCCGACGACTATCTGTTCGGCGTCACCGGCCTGACCTGCGATTACCCCTGGATAGCCTCCGATTACATTGTGAAGATAAAGTCAGAGGATGTGACCTCTGTTTCCGCCTATGCCATACCCAAACCCAAAGCCGTGACCCAGTCCGGTGAGGAAAAGACTCTGAGCGGCGCTCAGCCCGTAAAGCTGGCGCCCCTGTCAGGCAATGAGTCGCTTATGATATGGCGATATAAGGCGGAGCTGGATGTGAACGGACAGAACTGCGGCAGCTACTACCTCTACTCCAACCCCTTTGTTTTCACCAAAAAGAGCTCCGGGGGGGGCGGCGGACAGGACGGTCAGGGCGGCGATGAGAAGCGTTTTGCGGACGTGCCCGGGGACGCATACTACGCGGACGCTGTCGACTGGGCATGCGATAGTGATATAACCAAGGGCACCGATGCCACACATTTCTCACCCGACGCATCCTGCACACGGGCCCAGATGGTGACATTCCTGTGGAGAGCAGCCGGACAGCCTGAACCCGGCATAAGTGAGAATCCCTTCGTGGATGTGGCCGAGGGCATGTATTATACGGACGCCGTCCTGTGGGCGTCGGAGAACGGTATAACCAAAGGCACCGACGCGGCACATTTCTCACCTGACGCCACGGTAAACAGGGGACAGAGCGTTACCTTCCTCTATCGCTTTGCCGGGGAGAGCACAGACGCGGAAAACCCCTTCAGCGATGTTGCGGAGGACGCCTGGTACTATGACGCCGTCCTGTGGGCGTCGGCCAACGATGTGACAACCGGCAAGACAGCGGAGCTCTTCGCCCCGGAGGATGACTGTACGAGGGCCCAGATAGTGACCTTCCTTTACCGGGCTCTGGGACAAGAGTAATCGGCAAAGCCGACAGCAAGCGACAATAAACCTGCCCGAAAAGAGTGAAGGAGTTTTTTATGAAAAACGGCATTGTTCCGGATCCCGATACCATACACCCAATCCCGGGCTGCGACAGGGAGATATGTATTAAGCCAACATTATGCTGGAGCATAAATGGTGGGAAAAAGCGGGATATTTGTTATAATAAGGCTGACTACGGTTCATATCAGGAGTGAGAAAATGGCCTTTGATTTCAAAAAAGAG
>JAFRAF010000103.1 GCA_017405545.1 Oscillospiraceae bacterium
ACATCGGTCGAGGGCATGATGAAGGAGGTCGCCCTGCTGTTTTTATCTGCCAGCCTGACGTCTCCCTTGAGCACGTTCCAACCGGTAAAGCTGCTGTCCGCAGACACCTCCGCGGCGGTGATATTCACAAGCT
Source organism: Oscillospiraceae bacterium (assembly GCA_017405545.1). GTDB lineage: Bacteria > Bacillota > Clostridia > Oscillospirales > Oscillospiraceae > RGIG2311. Next base: position 134 of record JAFRAF010000103.1, read on the forward strand.
GTCCTGCCTTAGCCTGCTGCCTGTCAGCTATGCCGCCGGTGACCATGACATCGCGGGCGGGGGCGGCGGAATCGTATCCGTTCAGGACTTCCGTCCCGAGCACAGTCTCGCTGTCGGAAGCGAGGCTGTCCCTGTAATTACCATAGGATACGGCCTTCACTGTGAAATAGAAGGCTTCATCCGGAGAGAACTCTACCGGGGGGCTTTTATGATAATCGGACGTCTGTGTCAAATCAGCCTCAGTCACCTTCAGCCTGTCCATCCAGACAGACTCTATTTCCGGCTCTCTTTTCACATTGATCACGTAGCGGTCCGCATTCTCCACCGGGTCCCAGCTTATCGTCTTGCCGTTCCAGCGCAGATTTTGCGGCGTACTCAGCTGCGGGATTGCGGACACATAGTCATATTGGCATCTGCTCTCATAATCGAGTATCTCATCTCCGGAGACCGCCTGAACCCAGACGTTATATGTCTTCTCTTCATAGCTTTTGTTCCCGTCCATATACTTCTTCAAATCAAAAGTAAGGCCTTTTTCGTTCCAGCTTAAGGCGTTATTGAAGGTATACCCGTCATCTCTAAGCAAAAGGATCCCCACGCCTGTAAAGCCGCGCAGATAATACCTGTCAGCGCCGTCCACATAGCTCCATGACAAAACTCCATCGTCTGTAATCCTGAAATCAGGCATGGGAGAGGCCGCATCCGCCGAAGTATCCAAAGCAGACGCAAGACTGAACACAAGAGCCATTGTCAGCAGGAGCGACAGTATTCTACTTCTTTTAATCACACAAGCACCCCTTTCAAATTGGCTTACGGTTTTTCATTCATCGCATTAAACCGCTGTTATTATCGCATATCCCCGCTGAATATGCAAGCACCAAAGAAACGCGCGGCAATTTGGCCCCGTTTTTCCGCCGAAAGACTTGAAAAAGCGGCCGGGCGGAAATATAATTGAATATGCAAAAAGAATAATTAAAGGAGGAAGCACCATGTCAAATGCTGAAAAAGTAAGTGAGTTTTTGAAAGAGGCCAAGGTTTTTTATTTCCTGACAACTGACGGCGACCAGCCCAAGGGCAGGCCCTTCGGCTTCCATATGCTGGTAGACGACAAAATCTACTTCGGCACGGGCACATTCAAAAAGGTCTATGAGCAGCTGAGCAAAAACCCCAAGGTGGAAGTGCTGGCCATGATCGGCACAGACTTCATGCGCTATGACGGCACGGTCAAGACGGTGAAAGATCCCGCCCTTACCGATAAGGTACGTGAGATAATGCCCGAGATCATGGAGCTGTACGATAAAAACGGCTGGGAGATGGGGCTTTTCTATCTTGAGAACGGCCATGCCGAAATACGCGGCATGATGGAGCTGAAGGAGGAATTCGACGTCTGATCCCTGAAACAGTGTCAAAGCAGTGATAACATACGCAAAAAACGCCCCGGCAGAGTTTTCTGCCGGGGCAAAACATGTATCGGTATCAGTCCTTTATGGCGTGGTAGAGCTCCGCGTTGGCAGCGCTGACGTAGGGCTGTACATAGAAGACGCCCACGATGCCCAAAGTGATGGCTGTCAGGAGGTACCAGAGTATGAAGCTCAGATCCAGCACAAAAGCTCTCCACTTGTTGCCCTTCATCATTTGTCTGGATCTGTTGATGGCGGTGCGGCCCTCAAGCTCGGGCTCCTCAGCCAGAATATACGGCACCATTCTGTAGGAGTAGCTCTTTATTATTCCGGGTATCACGAACAGCAGGCTCCAGAGGATTATGAATATATCCTTTATCAGCATGGTCTTTACGGTTCTGAGATAGCCGTTTTCAAAGCCGTACGCCACCTCACCCAGCTTCGCCGGCTCCCTGCTGTTTTCGGCGAAGAAGCGCTTACAGCCCACCTCAATGGGATTTGTCAGGAAAATTGAGATGGCCAGAGCCAGGATAAAGCCCACAAAACCCGCCGCAAAGATGTACGGCAGATAGGCCTTTATCACAGACATGTCAAGCTTATGATTTGCGGAATTACCGCCGCTCAACCCGCTCATATCTATGCCAAGACCGTTCAGATAATTGTTCAAATCCTCGTCCGACACAATGTCGCCGGTATCGCCCAGGTTGCCGATGAGCTCCTGAACGTCCTGTACCGAGCTCATGCTGCTGTAAGACTGCTGACCGACCAGATCTTTGATGTTCTTATAGTGGACGCCTCCGCCGGCCGCGCCGACGGCGCCGGTGATGAGCGCGAGGATGAGGGCTACCAATACACAACGCCAGTAGTTGGCCTTAAAGGCGGCCTTGCCCCGCGATTTAAGTTCTTTTCTTCTCCACATACAGGTAATCTCTCCCTTCCCTTTAAGATAAATCCTGTTTTTTCAGCTTTTTGCATGGGGCTTGCCCCCACACCGGATTGCATAATACACCACATGCGGGCTGAAATCAAGTATTAATTTCTTTTTTCTGCTTTTTTATCCATAAAAGCGCGAAAATGACAGCTTCCCACTCAAATCAGCCCTTAGAACTCTTATTCAAAGCTCATGGAGCTGAGTATATCCTCAAACAGCCGGTGATTTGAAGGATCTCCGTCTTTTCTGGCGTAGTAGTATACGGTGTAGCAGCGGTTTTTGTGCTGCACGACTATCGTCTCCGCATATTGCGCTATATCACCTACACTGTACTCATATCTGAGACCATGGGCCTCTTCCCCGCAAAGCTGCGTCGGGAAAAAGCCGCCGAATTTGTAATTGTTCCGCCGGAAGCCCTTCCTCAGCTTCGCCTCAATGCTCTTGGCTATAGACTTCACTCCGCCGAAATGCCTCGCAAAGGATGACAGCATCTGGCCGGACTCGTGCCACCACACGGAGATTAGCCCATGCCTCTCCCCATCCCGTATGCCCCACCTGTCAGGGTTGTCATCGAGGTAGGCGTTTTTGAGTTCCTCCCTGTCCATCAGCTGAAACCCATCCGGGTAGCTCAGCGATAATTCATTGTTGATTAAGGCTTTATTCATTTGTTCCCCTCCCTGTTTTATGTATATATCATACGGCTCCGCTGTCTGATTATGAGACCAATTATCACAGCAAAAGCCAACCCGCTCTTATTCAGGCACATCATCGGTATCTATACCCGCTATGTCGTCGATGAACAACGTTGTCCCGTCATCAAGATATATGCAGCGTCCGAGCTCACTATATCCCACGACGCGGCCCCGGGCGCTGAGATACTCTCCGCCGGACTTCCACCTGTCCTGTACGAAGTATTTAAATCGGGCCGCCACCTCACTGTGTTCAAGTAAATACACAAGCTTTTTATTCAGCTCGCCCTTTTCGCTCTCATCCAGCTTGACACGGGTCTGGGTCTCCCTGGCGGTCTCGACTATCAGGTCATCGTAGCCGGTCAGTGCCGCGAAGGGGGCAAACTGGGCCGCTCTGTTTAATCGCGACATCCGGGGATGCTTTGCTGAGACATGGTGCTCATGTTCGATTATGTCGGCGTATTTTTTCCTTGCGTCTTCCACTGTCAGCACCTCGCAAATCCGTCCTCAGGCTTTGTGGCCGCCTATCTGCTTGTTGCGCTCAATGGCGGTGGCCCCTTCACGCATGTTGAGGCCCTTGACAAGGGCGTTTTTGCCGAACCTGTCCCTTATCTCCAGTATAGCCTTCTGCATCCTCAGCTCCTTGTCCAGCTTTTCCTGTTCGGCCTGCCTCTGTTTTTCAATGGCCTCCCGATCGGTGAACAGATCCAGCTGCTCGTCCTCCGTCTGCACAGCACCGGCCTGATCCGCTGGCCGAATATGGTTGACGGATATGTTGAACCGCCGCAGCAGAAGCTCCCTGTCGACCGTCCTGTCGAATATAGCCCTTACAGCCCCTGTTATCAGACTGGCTGCCGAGGTGTATCTGCCCAGATTCTGCGAGCCGTGGGCGGGCTTGGGCACACTTCTGCCATAATAATCGGTGACTATCTCCCCGCTGTATTTAACATTTTTGCCCGCGCCGCTCAGGTTTTCCCTGTCGTAGGCCACGTCCAGCACGACCTGGTCTGTACACAGATCCTTGCGCACGAGCTCCATGGAGAGCTGGTCGGCCATTTCCTGCACGACCACCCGCCCCTCCTCAAAGCTGTAGGGTCTGGTCAGCACCTGCCCCTGGCTCAGGCTTCTGGACTCGGGCTTATACGCCTTGCAGTCGGCTATCTCGGTGGGCTCCCAGCCCCAGGCGTGGTCTATGATCAGCTCTGCGTTTACGCCGAACAGTCTGTAGAGCAGTTCCTCGTTGTAGGGGGCGTCGTCGGCCCCCTCGGAACAGCGGGCAACATCACCCAAAGTGTACATGCCGTTTTCCTCCAGCCGGCGGGCTATGCCCTTGCCTATCCGCCAGAAATCCGTGAGGGGGCGGTAACACCAGAGTTTCTCCCTGTAGCTCATCTCGTCCAGTTCGGCTATACGCACCCCGTTTTCATCTGCGGGAATATGCTTCGCTTCTATATCCATGGCCACCTTGGCCAGATACATGTTGGTCCCTATGCCGGCGGTGGCGGTTATCCTTGTCTCGCTCATTACCTGCCGTATCATCGCCATGGCGAACTCCTTGGCCGTCATGCCGCTGCCGGCAAGATATCGGGTGGCGTCTATGAACACCTCGTCCACGGAGTAGACGAGGATGTCCTCGGCTGAGACGTACCTGAGATATATCTCCACCACGCTCCGGGAGTACTCCATATAACAGCGCATTCTGGGCCGCGCGATGATGAAATCCAGCTCCAGCGAGGGGTCGGCCGCCAGCTCAGAGGCGAACACTGATTTCCCGGTGAATTCCCCGCCGGGGGCCTTTCTCCGCCGCTCTCTGTTGAGCTCGCGCACCCGCCGCTTGACCTCAAAAAGTCTGGCCCGGCCGGATATGCCGTGGGCCTTCAGCGCCGGGGTTGTGGCCAGACATATGGTCTTGTCGGTACGGCTCTCGTCGGCGACCACCAGATTCACATCCAGCGGGTCACAACCCCGCTCCGCCGCCTCCACCGAGGCGTAAAATGATTTTAAATCTATGGCTATATACCGCTTTTCGGATGGCATCTGGCTCACCGCCTTTCCCCGCCTAAATCGGGCGTCTACACAGCCCTCGGGTGTAAGCACACTATAGCATTGACCTCCCCCTTTGTCAATTCAGGGGCCGCGGAAACGGACGCGGAAAGGCAGGCCGGAAAACCCGGCCTGCCCGATTATGCTGCTTTAATTCGTATATAATTATCTGTCACGATCTGTCACGGCCCGCAGCTTCTATCCACGCACGGAGCTTCCGGCCTTGTATTCGAGGATGCGCCCGTCCTGCAGGGCGGGCACGCCGCCTACCAGCACCCAGTCGATGCCGTCGGGCGGAGTCAGCGGAGACTCAAAGGTGGCCCTGTCCTCTATGGTTTCCGGGTCAAACACCACTATATCCGCGTCCATGCCCGGCTGCAGGCTGCCCTTGTTTTTCAGGCCCAGCTGCCCGGCAGGCATGGCGGTCATCCTGGCGACTGCCTCATCCATACTCAGCACCCCTGCCTTCACATAGCGTGACAGCACCCGCGGGAAACAGCCGCAGGCCCTGGGGTGGCCCTGTCCGCAGTTGAGGGTGGAGTCGCTGGCCACCATCACGCCGGGGTGTTGATAGGCGAGGTCCACCTCGTCCTGCCGCATGACGTGGCAGACGGTGATGCCTCTCGGGTGCTCAGAGCGCACTTTGCGGAATATCTCCTCCGTGCAGCGCACGCCCTTGTACTCTCCCTCGCAGAGCTCTACGGCATCATAATCGCAGCCGTAGCGCTCCCGCCAGCCCTCATCATAAGTGGCGGAGCCGATGCCGGTTGAAAACGCGTCGTAGGGGTAGCAGTCACAGCTGACCTTCACGCCCCGGGTCCTGTATTCGTCCACCAGCTCGAGAAAGGCCCTCATTTGCCCGAAGCCGGCCATGCTGCCTATATGGGACAGCTGAAGGGCCACGCCCAGCTCAGCGCCCGCGTCGAGGAACTCACGGGCGGCATCGAAGACATACGCGGCGTCGTCCCTTATGTGGGCGGCCACCATTTTTCCACTCTTTCGGCAGCCCTCGGCGGTCCTGAGTAGTTCCTCCATGTCCATGCCCGGCTCATAGCGTATACCGTAGGATACGCCTATACAGCCCCGCTCAAGGGCG
>JAFRAF010000104.1 GCA_017405545.1 Oscillospiraceae bacterium
CCGGGTTTTATTCATGCTCATAAGCGCGCAAATCGGAATTGCCTTGCTTGCATTGGGGCGAAAAAATTGGGGCGAAAAACATGTATAATAGATACATTATGTTTTTTCTGCCCGGCGGGACGGCTCGCTGCGCATCACTTTAAAACGAACACTGCAAAGGAGAACCGAAATGAAGAAACGACTGATTTGCCTTGTGCTTGTGCTGGTTTTCTGTCTGTCGCTGCTGCCCGCCGGGGCGCTGGCGGCTGAGACCGAACCCACGGAATTAAAGCTGGGCATACTGTCCGACATACACTATTTTGACTATGAGGCTCTCGGCCCACGGGCCGGAGATAACACGGACCGATTCGTCTACGCCGGCGAGATGGAGCTGCGTCTTATGGCGGAGACCGAGGGCATACTGAACGCGGCCCTGAGCGGGCTGGAGGAATACGGACCCGATGTGGTCCTTGTCTGCGGCGACTTGACCAGCAACGGCGAGAGCAGCAACGCGCAATCCCTCGCGGACAAGCTCACGGCGGCGGAGGACTCGCTGGGCGCCGATATCTACGTGGTCAACGGCAACCACGACATCAACAACTCCTACGCCGTGGACTTCAGCAGCGGAGGACTTGCTGAAAACGCTGACCGTATGCTGCCCGAGGGGGAATCCGGCAATTTCCGGGAGATGTTTAAGGACCTAGGCTATGACAGCGACGATACACAGACCGTGTTTTACACCCCGCCCGAGGGGGAGAACTCCGGCTGCCTGTCCTACTGCACGCAGATAGCTGAGGGCGTCACGCTCATCGTCCTGGACGACAACATCTATTCAACTGACACGACCGCCCGCTTTGACGCCGCCCAGCAGACCCCGGGCGCGGTATCCGAGGATTTGCTTGACTGGACCATTGAGCAGGCGAAGGCCGCCGCTGAAAAAGGCGATCTGGTGCTGACCATGAGTCACCACGGGGTCGTCCCCCACTATGACCAGATGGACGAGGGGGGAAACACGGTAACGGACGCATACAGCGGTGAAACCACCACCGTCATGAACTACTTCGACGCCCACCGCACCGTAGCCGACTGGCGCGAAGTGGCCACGGCTCTGGCCGACGCAGGGGTGAGCGCCTGCTTCACCGGCCACTCCCACTGCAGCGACATCGCCCGCTTCACCACCGAGGAGGGCAACACCCTCTACGATATACAGACCGCCTCCCTTGCCGCCTACCCCTGCGCCTACAGAGAGGTGACCCTTACACGCACCGACGGCGGCTGGAGCTTTGATATCGAGACTGAGTTTGTAAAAAGCGCGGCCATCCGGACAACAGACAAGAACGACGACGGCACGACAAGTGTCAGCGACGCTGTGACAAGAGACGACGTACAGGACTATACCTACTTAATAACCGGCCCCACCGAGGACAAGCTGGGGGCTGTCGCCTCCTATTTCATTCGCTCCTATATGTACGAGATGAAGAACTATGAAGGCGAATACGGCACGGGCCTGGAGGGCTGGATACAGGAGACCGCAGATCTTGATAAAGAGACGCCCTGGTCAGACGCAATTATCGAACTGCTTCCCGATATTGACGAGGGCGGCATATCGGGTGAAGCAGAGTACTCCGGCATAAAGCTCTCCTATAGGCTTAACCTGGATAAACAGGCCGGGCAGGTTCCGATCCATCTTGATGTGGATCTCGGCCTCATGAGAGAACAGGGCGTGCTCACAGTTGATCTTCAGGCTTTTGGCAGGGCCATCGATATGAATTTAAGTGATTTGAACACAGAACTGACAGAGGAATCCGATGGATGGGATACCAACTACGGTTCCCCGGCGCTGTATAAGGATGTCCTTTACCTCGCCGACAGCTTCCTGAAAGACAGCCTTACTGCGGAGCTGGATGAAAATAAAACGACCGCCCTCGCGATCCTGATTGAGGCCTATCAGGCCGCCGCCTACGGCGACACGGCGGACATACAGGAGTCCATGGCTGAAAAGCACACGGTGTGGAGCGGGCTTTTGACAGGCGACGAGTTTGCGGAAGGGGCCGTTTCCGCAGTAAAGAACGCTGTCAGTGCGCTTATTGACAGCGACAAGGCGCCCGTTTTCAACAGCGTTTTAAGCAAACCATACAGTGAAGGAATCAACGTCTTTTCATTTGACTATGATGAAGGTACCACCGGGTACTTACTCATGGCCTTATGTGATTCCATTAAGTCAACGAAAGATATTCTGGTTGTTTTGAATTTGCTCACAGACTCGGTGCTGGATGCGGAGACGCTTGAGCCTCTGAGCGGGCTGCTGGCTGAATTCGCCGTGGGCATGACCACGGACAATAATATACAGGAGGATTTAGCCTATAACTTCCGCGCCGTCAGACTCGACCCGCAGGGGGGCGTCGTCCCCACGGCCTACGCCGTCACTCTGGAGGACGGCAGCCTGGCCTCTCTGCCCACACCGGCCCGTGACGGCTGCAGCTTCGACGGCTGGTTCACTCAAGCCGACGGCGGGGAGCAGGTGACAGCCGACAGCGATTATTCCGATGTGTGCGCCGTCTACGCCCGGTGGACAAGGGAGCAGAGCTCCGGTGGCGGAGGCGGCAACGAAAACACCTTGCCCGTCACTGTTGCCCCCACAGAAAACGGTACGGTCACCGTCAGCCCGCAGAAGGCCACCGCTGGCGTCGATATCACAGTGACACCCACCGCCAAGGACGGCTACGAGACCGATACCGTCACCGTGACCGACAAGAACGGCAATGAAGTGCCTGTCACCCAGAACGATGACGGCACATATACTTTCGTGATGCCCGAGGGCGGCGCGACAGTGACGGCCACATTTAAAGAGAAGCCGGACCAGCCCACGCCTCCCGATCCCAGCCACAATGACAACTGCCCGTCCAAGCCCTTCAAGGATGTGGACACCACCCAGTGGTATCACGAGAGCATAGACTACGCTATAGAGCACGGCCTTATGAACGGCGTGGCCTCCGACCGCTTCGATCCTCAGGGCACAACTACGAGAGCCATGATAGTGACCATCCTGTACAGGCTTGAGGGTGAGCCCCAGGTGGACGGCGAGAACGCCTTTGACGATGTGGAGGACGGCCAGTGGTACACCGAGCCCGTCATCTGGGCCAACATGAATGAGATAGTCAACGGCTACGGAAACGGCAAATTCGGCCCCACGGACAACATCACCCGTGAGCAGTTCGCCACCATCCTCTATCGCTACGCACAGTTCAAGGGCTATGATGTAAGCGTGGGCGAGGACGCCAACGTTCTGTCCTACGACGACGCGTCCGACATCAGCGACTGGGCCATGGAGGCCGTACAGTGGGCTGTCGGCGTCGGACTGATCAACGGCCGCACGGAGAGCACCATCGTCCCTGCCGGCACGGCGACCCGCGCCGAGGCGGCGACGCTGTTCATGCGCTTTGCCGAGAATGTGGCCGGATAGTCGAAGCGAAAGCGGAACAGCGCAAATATGATAAAAAACACAAAGGCCGCAGGCGATTTGCCCGCGGCCTTTTGTATGCCAATAGGAAGAACTAAAGCAAAGCCTCCCTTGTATGAAGGGAGGTGGGTCGGCGAAGACGAACCGAGGGAATGAAGCTGACGATTAATGACAGCGTCGATTTCAACGCATGTGCTGACAATCAGCTTTGTATGCTCCGCAGGCATACTTTTTAACGATAAAAAGTATGCAAAAATCGGCAAAGGGTCTGCGGACCCTTTGCAAACCCAGGGGCTTCAAGTGCCGCTCGCGCCGCTCGCTCTGCCTTGGTTTGCTACAGACTTTGAGACTCTACGTCTGTTTCAGGCAGAGTTAATCGCATGGTCTCGTCCTATGCTTGAAAATCTGTACCGTCATTTGGTGAGTGGTACAGATTCGAAATCTGCATCAAGCAGAAAGCTGTAAATGACAGAATCGAGTCGTTGCCAAGGACGAAGCCATTCGATTAGTACAGATTAGAAAAGAAAGCAGTGCCTGCTACGATGAGAAACCCAAGGCAGAATGAGCGGAGCGAATGATAATTGAGAATATGGGGGTTTGAAAAGGGGGCCAGGCCCCCTTTTCTCGCTCTTTTCCGC
>JAFRAF010000105.1 GCA_017405545.1 Oscillospiraceae bacterium
CGCCGCATATGCAGTAAAGTCTGCACACAGCATTTGCACTGTGTCGGCATCTGGCCTCAAAAAGAGTTACAAGGCCCTTGGGATAAACCCACAGCGTGCCGACTTTTTCGCCCTCAAAGCGTATGTCATACTCCCCCAAAAAGCTGTTTTCCAAAAATTACACCCCCGCATAATGATTATGCGGGGGCATGGGCTCAAATGATTATAACAGGCTTATCGGCTGTCAGCGCAAGGTATATCCGCCGCGAACAAGTACAAGGGCGCTGTCGGACTCCGCCTTAACGCCGCTTCCTGAGGATGAGACCACATACATGTGGTTTACGTTCACTGCGCTACCCTGTCCGGCTATTGCCACTCCCTCGGTGGTATCCATCAGCAGGGGTGACGATGAACCAACGCTCACAGCCGACCCGGTTCTGAGCATCAGCTCAGCTCCGGCGTCGCACGCAAGGCTCTGTCCCTTTGCAAGCGTTACCAAAACAAATCCTGAACTGCTTTTATTGGCGGAATCGACCGCTTCGGCCACCTTTTTGATCCTCGATTCATAGTTGCTGATGCTCTTGTCCACAGCGGCCTGCACCTCGCCCTTCGCCGTGGAAATACCGCTGTTGACAGAGTTCATGATCTCCTTGGAAACCGTGGCATCAAGATAGCTCTTGGTAACAAGGGGATCTGACTTCGTGCCGTAATTGGAGCTCGCATAAGCGGCTCCCAGGCCGAAGGCAGCGACAAGGCATATCAGCACAAAGGCTGAGATGATAAGCTTTAACCGTTTCGTCATATCATATGTACCTCCTGTCAGCTATCCGTACAAATGTGGAGAGCGTCTCCACATTGTCTACTGCAAACCAAAGCTCACGGCCAGAGCGTCGTCCACCCTTGCCATAAGGTTATCGTCAAGCTTTCCCATGCGTTCCCTCAGACGCCGTTTGTCGATTGTGCGAATCTGTTCAAGCAGAACCACGGAATCCCTGGTAAGGCCGTAGCTCCTCGCCTCCAGCTCAATGTGGGTGGGCAGCCTGGCCTTCCCTATCTGGGATGTGATGGCGGCTGCGATTACCGTGGGGCTGTGCCTGTTGCCAGTGTCATTCTGCACTATCAGCACAGGACGCATCCCGCCCTGCTCACTTCCTACAACGGGACTGAGGTCGGCATAATAGATATCTCCTCTTCTGACTCCGTTCAACACGCAGCTTCACTCTCCGATGAAATATAGTCGCGCCGATACACTGATAACAAGGCTATGTACCGGGCTGCTATAATTCTTTCACAAAGCGAAACAAAATATACATCTGTCCGCAAAAGGCCTTAAGCCTCTTGTCCATTATATGCCGGGAGCCGAAATCTGTCACTATCCGATATACACTCTGGGCACGCGGGCAGTCAGATCACAGAAGAGCTCGTAGTCTATAGTTCCGGCCATGTCAGCAAGCTCCCTTGCCTCGATAGTGCTTCCGCCGTCACTGCCTATGATTGTGACCACATCGCCGCAGGCCGCGCCGTCTATCTCGCTGACGTCTACCATGCACATGTCCATGCATATCCTGCCCACCTGAGGTGCCCTCTGCCCTCTTACGAGCACCGACATTTTGTTCGACAGCACCCTGTGGAGTCCGTCGCCGTAGCCTATGGGGATCACCGCAATACGGCAGGGCCTGTCCGCTGTAAATGTTCTGCCGTAGCTTATGCTGTCGCCCCTGTCCATATCACGTATCCTGTATATGCGTGACTTAAGGCTCAGCGCGGGCCTGAGCTCTACATCTCTGTCCTCACCGGGATATGCCCCGTAGAGGGCAATGCCGGGTCTGATGAGGTCCATACCAAGCCCAAGGCTGTCCCTGTATTTTAATACGGCTCCGCTGTTGGCGCAGTGCTTTTTCCTGAACTTTTGTTTGCTGCGTTTTTCCGCCCGCTCAATAACGGATTTAAAATCGCTGAGCTGCTGCAAAAAATACGAGCCGTCCTCTGACTCAGAGGTGGCAAAATGGGTGAATATCCCCTCAACATCCAGGCCCGGCAGGGCCATAGCCGCGGCCATATCCTCCACCGGGTCTCTGCCCTTTGAGCATATAAAGCCGAGTCTGCCCATGCCTGTGTCGGTTTTGAGATGTACTTTGAGCTTTTTGCCCGCTTTCACCGCGGCTTCGGACAGGGCCTTAGCCGTCTCAAGGTCGGGCACGGCGGCTGTGATGCCATACTCAAGGAGCTCTCCGGAGCATTCAATAGGTGTATAACCGAGGATAAGTATGTCCTTTACTATCCCCGACTGCCTGAGGCTTACCGCCTCACCCACTGTAGCCACGGCGAAGTTTTCACAGCCCGCCCGCTGGAGCCGGGCAGCCACGGCGTCAGCCCCGTGTCCGTAGGCGTTCGCCTTTACTATGGCCACAAACGCGGAGTCCTTATAAAGACCGCTTAAAACCCTGTAGTTGTGCTCAATAGCGCCGAGATCTATCTCAGCCCACGTACGTATCCTGTCGTCCACTAAGGTCACTTCCTCATTCGTTTATAATCACATTTTCAAATTCCATGCTGACTACCGTGTACCCGTCGCGCATTATATCCGCCTGAACTGGCAGCATGGTCAGCTTGTCGAACCAGGTACACAGCTGAACATCGTTGTTTATATCCGTAAGAATCACAATACAATCCGTGTCAATCAGTCGCTCATACCAGGCCTCCCTGATATAGCCCTCTCCCCAGGCCTTCAGCGCCGCGGGGACGGCGTCAAGGGGACTGAGTCCGCTTTCGTCTATTTTTCCTGTGTAAAGCTCCGCCGAGTCAAATACGAGGGCTGTACTGCCATCCTCATACCTGGCCCTCAGCCCCGCGACATTATCGGGTTCCAAGACCTGCAGCAGACCTGCACAGGGACTGCCTGCGCAGGACAGCTTGTATTCATACACTCTTTCGCCGTAGTCCGCCCTTGTTTTCATAGTCATATCTATGTTTTCAAGCCGGGCGTAGTATTCGCGAAGTCTCAGCGCATGCTCCTCCGGGCTCGGTTTTGACGCGCACGCGGACAACAGACAAATAAGGCAGATACATAGTAAAGCTTTTCTCATAGAGGCACCTCCGGGAATATCGTGTTAATATGATATTCCCCTGTCCCAAGGCTATGACAAAAAGCCTTCCCTGCGATTTCGCGGGATGTATAGCAACATGTACTCCTGCAATGCTGTTATCAGACGTGGGTATTATATTATTTTTTAAAGAATTTGTCAAAAATTATATTGCCTATTCCGCCGCCATATGATATAAATTAGTGTATGCGATAATAACAGCGGCTGTGAACGGGAAAATAGCAAGGTATCCGCCGGTCAAGAGAGGGGCGCCAATGGCTGAGAGCGCCTTCCGTGGAATTGCTTGTTCGCCCGGGAGCTCCGGCCAATCACCGGCGGTAATGGTCCCGATACAGACCTCACGAGTGCGGCGTCAGCCGAATATGGGTGGTATCGCGGAAGTATGCCTTTCGTCCCTTTGTCGGGGCGGGAGGTTTTTTAATACGATCAAGGAAGTGCAGAAATGAAACAACAACTTGAACAGATCAGAAGTGCAGCTTTGGCAGCTCTGGCTGAGGCTGATACAAAACAGACCCTTGAAAATGCAAGGATCAGGTATTTGGGCAAAAAGGGCGAGATCACAGCTATCTTAAAGCAGATGGGCAAGCTCTCTGCCGAGGAGCGTCCGGTCATCGGCCAGCTCGCCAATCAGATCAGAGCTGAGATAGAGGATGCAATAAACACGGCTTCCAAACACATAGAGGACGATATGCTCAGGCACCGTCTTAAAATGGAGGCCCTGGACGTCACCATACCCGGCACGCCCTGCATAAGCGGCCACAAGCATCCCATGTCCATATTGCTCGATGAGGCGAAGGACATCTTCCTCAGCATGGGCTTTACCATTGCAGAGGGGCCCGAGGTGGAGCTTTCCGACTACAATTTCACAAGGCTGAACACCAGCGACGGCCATCCGGCCAGAGACAGGCGCGACACCTTCTACTTCACCGACGATGACAGCGTATGTCTGC
>JAFRAF010000106.1 GCA_017405545.1 Oscillospiraceae bacterium
TCACGGACAAGGTCTGGCACGAGCTGGCCTTCGGCCTTGAGAATCTCGGCGTCGAGCCGGAGACGATGCGCCTGCGCGTCGGCGAGATGGCGAGCTACTTCGGCATCCAGGACCGGTTCGACCGCCCGACGGACACGCTCTCCGGCGGCCAGATGCAGCTTTTGAACCTCGTTGACGGAAAACAGATCCAGCCTCTGGAAGCGTATGGCCTCATAGGAGGCCACCAGCATTCTGCCCCGCTTATGGAGCTTCACGGTGTTGACGCTGGAGCTGACCTCTGTCTGGGGGATCATAGCGCCCTCCTCCACCCGGCGCAGGGCCTTCTCGTCATCAGATGGCTCCGAGCGTATGGTGCGGTAGTCCACACCCTCAAAGCTGGTGACGGCGGCTGTGATGGAGGGCAGGATATTTTCCTCCTCCATGCCGGTCTTTACGCTTCTGGCCACGTACTCCGGGAACAGCACGGAGGATTCAGTCGTATGAAAAAACTTCTCCACCATGTCGCTGTTGGCGCCCTTGACCTTGATGTTGAAACGCTTGAGCTGGCGCTGATAGGCGTCCAGTCCCTCAAGGGGCGTACCCCTGTAGTTCTCGCTGGGGTCTGCCTTCTCCAGCACCTGGGTAAAGCTCATGCCCGGCTGTCCGTACATGCCCTTCTCAAGCTTCAGATTCTCAAAATGATATGCCATATTTTCATCCTCCTTAAAGTACAAAGCCAAGTCTGCTGTTTGTACTGTCCACATCCACTATCAGGTATTCGCCGCCGGTGAGTGTCTCGCCGGTATCGGCTTTGACCTTGCCGCCGGTGCCGCTTACGAGATGCGCCCATCCCACGCCGGGGGCCGTCCCGGAATAGGGCATGGATACGTATCCGCGCACCTGGACATTCGCGACGCCGTCGGCCGCCACCATGACCGCCACGCCCATAAATCTGTCGCCGTTTGAACAGGCACTCACCTTTCCGTTACCGGACATCTTCACGGGTGTGCCCGGAGTCAAAGAGCCGCTTGTCTCCATGCTCACGAAGCTTGCGCCCATACCTTCAAAAGAAACGCTCATATGTTTTCTCCTCCTCAGATTTTGAATTCTCCGCCGTCAAAGGCGGTTTTCTTTTTTTCACTGCCCGCCAGCTGACAGACCGGCGGATAGAGCTGGTCCATCTTGCTGTCAAAGGCGGCTCTGAAGCCCAGAAGCTCCTCCTCATCCATCTTCGCGAAGCTCTTCTCCAGAAAAGCCTTTTTAAAGCCCATACCGGCGAGCAATCCCTTTTTTACCAGCTCGGACCTGAGCCCCTCCATGTACCTGTCGCCCAGCTCCGCTCTGTGTTTGAGCTCGGCGTACGAATTGGCTATGCCCTCATCTGCGGCGGCGCTTATGTAGTCGTCAAGACTCATGCCGGCGGTGGAAATACGCCGGTATTTCTTCATGATACCCGCGTTAGTCTGGGCCGGAACCGCTACAAAGGACCACTCATATGCGTCCACCGGCTCCATCAGTATGGCGCAGCAGGTGCGGCCGTCATAGACTCCGCCCTTCACATGTCCGCAGGCGGGGCTGTCCATATCCTGTCCGCATATGCTGCACACGGCCCGCTTTACGGCGCAGCCAACGCTGACCTCTCTCTTGATGCCTCCCTCTATCTCCGCGATGAGCTCGGCATTCGACGGGGTCCTGAGCATATAGGCTGAGGCCTTCAGATAGGCGTAATCTCCCCCGTCAACGGTGGAGTGGCTCTCGTCGAACACCACCTCGGTCCTGAATATCCTGGCCTTCTGGCCCTTTGCGGACCACTCGTGGTCGAATATGCCCGTCTTACCCTGAAACAGCTCCGCCAGAACTATCAGGGAAGATGTATCGAAGCGCTCGTTGTCCCTGTCCACATCGTTGTCACACAGGAGCATGTCAAAGCTGAACACCTCATCCGGCATAAGCTCCTTCTTGGACTGGGCGTTTATCAGGGCCATATCCTCAGTCGATACGCTCCTGCTCCCCTCCATCGTCGCGTCCTTGCTGATCTTCATTCTTATCACTCCCCTCATTGTTTGTCTGTCCCATGCTTCTTGTGGCCTGAGCCCGATAGTACTCGGCCTGGGCCAGATAGGTCTCCGCGTGGGCCTGCTCCTGGGCGTCTCTCAGGCTTATGTCATCCCAGACCACCTCCACCTTCCTGTCCGCTCCGTGGAGATTCAGCCACATTATGCAGATTTTCTCTATCACCGGAGTCAGCAGTCTGCGTATGGCCGTTATCTCCGCCGAGATGACGTTCGCCTGCTCAGAGGACATGCGCTCGGTCGTAGACCAGCTCAGCCCCAGCATAAAGGGCGGTATGCCCGTGCGGGCCACCAGCTGCTCGAGGATCTGCCTCACTGGCACCTCGCTGTCCAGTATCTGATTGTCCGCCCCGATGACCTTTATCTCCACATCTCCCACGGCGACGAAATCCCTTCCGCTGCCGTTTTTGGATGACTGCATGGCGCTTGACCATTCCCGGGCTATCTGCTCCGCCCGCTCCCTGGCATATGCCCTGTCAATACCGTCTCCCTGGGGTTTGTAGACCACGGCGAAGCGCACATTGCCTGCTCTGTCCCAGTTGATGCCAAGACTGTTGTATATCTTCAGCAGTATCTCCGTCATAAAGGGCATGGACCTGAGCAGGGACACCCCGTAAGGGCTGTCCGCCTCCGCATTGAAGGGCGTGAACATCAACAGCTCCTGATAGGGCAGGGGCTTGGGATGGGCCCCCTCATAGGCCGAACATATCTCCACGTCTATCGGGGTGACGCCCTCTCTTATCTCTATATCTGCCACATTTCCGCACAGCAGGGCCGCTATATCGTCCCGCCTGCCGGTGAGAACGATCTCCCCCACCGCCCTGCCGCAGGTGATGAGGGAATCAAGATAGGCGTCCAGAAACGCATGTATCCCCCTCTGGCCTCTGCCGCAGTTCACCCGCTGCAGGAAGTCATTGAGCTCCCTCTCCGTCTCCTTTGAGCCGCAGCTCACCGTAAAACCTCCCGTGAGCCTTATGAGCTTTATTATCGCCGCGTCCACAACAGGCACGGCCTCCCGTATCGCGCGATAGAGCTTTACCTCCCCCCTGGAAAGCGGCACATAGTTGTCCAGCATCCCAAAGGGATGGCTCTCTTTGCTCCTGATCTGAACCACCGCCCCGCCTGATTCGGCGGGCCTCTTCTTAGTCCTTCTTTTAATGGCCATCCTTCACATCCCTCCTGTTTTATTACGGCCATATCCCCGACAGCCGCCCCTATATCTCACGTCTTACGCTGACCACGGCGAAATCGTCGTTTCCCGGGCTGACTATCGTGGATGCAAAATAGCGTATCTCATCCATGGCGTGGTCGTTTTCCTTCCTGGGCATATCGCCCTTCGCCCCGTCCGCCCACACGTAAAGGGAGAACTCCCTTATGGCGTCCCTGCAGGGCTCACATATGACCATCGCGCCGCTTTTCAGCAGTCCGGCCGCGGTCCTTATCCCGGACAACACATCGTTTTTCGCCTTGACGACGTTCAGTCCGAGTCTTCTCAGAGTTTCTATACAGCTGGCCGCCGACGGGTCCACTACCACCGCCCTTAAGGGCAGACCCTCAGCAAAAGCCACGAGGTCCTCAGCGTATTCGGCGTCTGTCTTCTGGTGGCCCTCCCGGCGGGAGTCGAAGTAGTACTCTTTTATCCTGTACCACACGCCCTTACTCCTTCCCCACAGGCCGAAGGAGCTGGGGTTTGCGGTGCCGTAATCGCAGGAAATGCAGTACTCCTCCATCCCACTCTCCGGCACGGGCTTCACATAGCTCCCGTCAAAGAAGTCGTACACGAGGCCCTCCGCCGCGACCCACTGTCCCAGGACGTAGCGCTTGTAAAACACCCCGCTGTAGAGTCTCTCATACCTGTCCCTGACCGCCGGATCCAGGGATGGATTGTCGTCCATGGTGAAATGCAGATACAGAGCCCGTCTGTCCTCTGTCCTGCACACCCACTCCCTGTAGAACCAGTGCTCCGGCCCCTCCGGATTGCAGTTGAACCAAAAGCGGCTGCCCGTAACGGAACACCTCGCTATGGCCTGCTCCACAAAGCTGCGAGGCTGCAGGGCCACCTCGTCAAAGAGCACCCCGGCCAGCGTCACACCCTGTATGAGGGCGGCTGAGCTCTCGTCCCTGCCCCCGAACAGGTGGAAGGTGTTCTCCCTTCCGGCAAATTCCACGCTCAGTATGTTCTTCGATACCTTTTCCTCACAGCTCATCCCCAGCTCCCTGAGCATGGGCAGGAGGGCCTGTATCACATTCCTCCTCAGTGAAGCTATGGTCTTCCCGCACATGCCGAACTGCCTGCCCTCAAAGCAGACCATGGCCCAGATGACAAAGGACAGGCTCATTATCAGGGTCTTGCCGCTTCTCACGGCCCCGTCGCAGATGATAGCGTCCCTGTCCCGCTCCGGCGAGCTGTCGCACCACCAGGTGAGGACCCGTAGCTGTTTTTGTGATAATTCCCGTATCAGCGCGGTGCATCACCGCCGGATGCGCGGTCAATAGCTCTGAGCAGGCTCTCGGTACCGGCGGGCAGTCCCCGCCCCTCCACCTCGTCGAGCAGCATGCGCAGAGCGTCCAGCCTGTTCAGAAGCTTTATCTCCACCGCGCCCTTTTCCGTCCTGCGGATCTCAGACAGAAGGCTCAGATCCAGCTCATCTATCCCGCCTCTGTCCTCCCTGTCCATGAAGGCCAGCTTCGCCGCGTCATTGGCTCTGCCGAAGCCTATGGCGCGGAGCTCTCTCAGGACGTCTTTTCGTTTTATCTCTTTTCCCATGTTTTCCCTCCTGCCAATGCCCGGAAACAAAAAAAATTGCACATAGAAGTGCAATTTAATCAAAACATTCACAGTTTATTATCATCAGGCGCAGTACAGGCCCTCTGCGCAGATGCAGAGGGCCTGTTTTAAAATTTATTCTGTTAACCGCTCATATAAGCGCCGCAGGGCTTACTCCCAGCCGTGCGCTTCTTTAAGCACCATATCCTTGACCTTCATAAGTCTGACCTTGGTGGAGCGGTCGCTCTCCTCGAGCTTCATGGTTATATACTTGATATTCCTCTGCATATCGGGGATCATAACATACTCAAGGGCGTTGACACGGCGGCGGGTCTTCTCTATCTCCTCGGCCAGCAGCTGGGTGGTCTTTTCCGCCTGAGCCAGTTCAAGCATGTCCCGGAACACGCAGAACAGGTCGTCCAGGGCGGCGTCCAGTTCACCGGACGTCTGGGCAAAGCCGTAGGGATATATGTCGCCCGTGTCCTCCTCTTTGGTGTGGAACTCATAGCGCGGCACATTTACCGACATGATGTTCTTGAAGCTCATGTCCAGTTCAACGCTCTGGGTGGGGAACATGAGCGCCTGTTCGAGCATCTCCGGCGACATGACCGCGGAGGCCACGGCCAGGGAGCGGTTGGCCCTTGTAAGGCCCTCTTCCACCTTTTGCCTGAGCACCTTGTTCTGCCGCACATTCTCCATGAACTGCCGCATGAGCTCGTCGCGCTTGTCCTTGAGCAGTTTATGGCCCCGCACAGCTGTCTTGAGTCTGCCCTTTATGCGGGTCAGCTCCATACGGGTCGGATTTATCGTTTTGGAAGCCATAAAATCTCCATTCCGCCGCATTTTCGCACGATGGCCTGTACTCAGCCCCGCTGGGGCATGCGAACAGCGGCCATACGCTGCGAATGCCGCTTAAGCGGCCCGCGGCACAGCTTGATAACGGAGACAGCGTGACAGAGACGCTGTCCCGCGTGAGCATGAATTACTCCTTCTTCGGCAGATACTTCTCTATAAACTCGGGCTTTATACGCTTGAGCTCGGTCTCCGGCAGTATGGAGAGGAGCTTCCAGCCCAGGTCAAGTGTCTCCTCTATGGAGCGGTCCTCCTCGGGGCCCTGACTCACATACTTCTTCTCAAATTCCTCGGCGAACTTGGCGAAGAGCAGGTCGTTCTGGCTCAGCGCGCTGTCGCCCAGTATGGTGGCCAGCTCACGGGCGTCCTTGCCTGATGAATAGGCCGCGAAGAGCTGGTTCATCGTACCCGAGTGGTCCTCTCTGGTCTTGCCCTCGCCTATGCCCTTATCCTTCAGACGGGACAGGCTGGGCAGCACGTCCACGGGGGGCATTACGCCCTTGTGGAACAGCTCTCGGGACAGGATGATCTGCCCCTCGGTGATGTAGCCGGTCAGGTCGGGGATGGGGTGGGTCTTGTCATCCTCGGGCATTGTGAGGATGGGTATCAGCGTGATGGAGCCCTCTTTTCCGCGGCGGCGTCCGGCGCGCTCATAGAGAGTCGCAAGGTCCGTGTACAGATAGCCGGGATATCCGCGGCGTCCGGGCACCTCTTTACGGGCGGCGGAAACCTCACGCAGGGCCTCGGCGTAGTTGGTTATATCGGTGAGTATGACAAGAACGTGCATATCGCATTCAAACGCCAGATACTCAGCGGCTGTCAGCGCCATGCGGGGGGTGGATATACGCTCAACCGCGGGGTCGTTCGCCAGGTTGGTAAACAGGACCGTACGGTCTATGGCGCCTGTACGTCTGAATTACTGTACAAAGAACTCGGACTCCTCAAAGGTGATGCCTATGGCCGCGAATACGACGGCGAAGCTGCCGGCGCCTCCGCCGATGACCTTCGCCTGTCTGGCTATCTGTGCGGCCAGGTTGGAGTGGGGCAGACCGGAGCTGGAGAATATGGGCAGCTTCTGCCCTCTTACCAGAGTGTTCAGACCGTCTATGGTGGATATGCCGGTCTGTATGAACTCGTTGGGGTAGGCTCTGGCGGCGGGGTTCATGGGAAGGCCGTTGACATCCCTGTACTCGTCGGCCAGTATATCGGGGCCCCCGTCAATGGGAAGGCCCACGCCGTTGAACACGCGTCCCAGCATATCTCTGGAAACTCCCAGCTCCAGGGGGTGGCCGAGGAAGCGTATCTTGGAATCTCTCAGGTTGATGCCGGCGGAGTTCTCAAAGAGCTGGACCACGGCTTTGTTGCCGTTGACCTCCATGACCTTGCATCGTCTTATCTCCCCGTTGGGGAGCTCGAGCTCGGCCAGCTCGTCATATGTAACGCCCTCAACATCTTTGACGACCATAAGAGGACCGGATACTTCGTTTATTGTACGGTATTCTTTGATCACTGTTCCTCACCTCCGGCAAGTGCTTCTATCTCCACAGCCATCTGATCCATGATGGCTTCGCATTCCTGGGCGTATGTCTCAACAGGCAGCGCTTTGGCTCGTCCTATCTTCTCCTTTGCGGGGATATCCAGCAGATCCTGCATCTCCACGCCTCTGGCGATGGCCACTCTGGCCAGCTCATCAAAGCGGAGTATCAACTGGAGAAGACTGCACTGCATATCAAAGGGGAAGTACTGGTCGTAATCCACAAATGCGTTCTGCTGCAGGAAGTCCTCTCGTATCATCTTCGCCGTCTCAAGGGTTAGCCTGTCGCCAGCCGAGAGGGAATCCATACCCACCAGCTTGACTATCTCCTGCAGCTCAGCCTCTGACTGGAGCATGGCCATGGCCTTGTCTCTGCATTTCATGAATGCGGGGCTCACGTTGTCGTCGTACCAGGATCTGAGGCCGTGCAGGTAGAGTGAATAGGAGTTGAGCCAGTTGATGGCCGGGAAGTGACGGGCGTAAGCAAGTGCGGAATCCAGTCCCCAGAACACCTTGACTATACGCATCGTCGCCTGGCTGACAGGCTCGGATATATCGCCGCCCGGAGGTGAAACGGCTCCGATGGCGGTGAGGCTGCCCTTGCGTCCGTCGCCGCCGATGCACTCAACGCAGCCGGCGCGCTCATAGAATTGGGCAAGACGGCTGGAGAGGTACGCGGGATAACCCTCTTCGCCGGGCATCTCCTCCAGACGTCCGGACATCTCACGCAGGGCCTCTGCCCAGCGGGATGTGGAGTCTGCCAGTATGGCCACGTCATAGCCCATGTCCCTGTAATACTCCGCTATGGTTATGCCGGTGTATATGGAGGCCTCACGGGCAGCAACGGGCATATCCGAAGTATTCGCTATGAGGACGGTACGTTTCATAAGGGATTCACCGGAACGGGGATCCTTCAGCTCGGGGAATTCATTCAGAACGTCCGTCATCTCGTTGCCGCGCTCGCCGCAGCCGATGTATACGACCACGTCCACGTCAGCCCACTTCGCCAGCTGGTGCTGAACGACGGTCTTTCCACTTCCGAATGGTCCGGGTACGGCGGCTGTTCCGCCCTTTGCGAGGGGGAAGAATGTGTCTATTATTCTCTGGCCGGAGCCCAGAGGCTTTTCCGGCGTGAATTTCTGATTGTAGGGTCTGCCCACACGGACAGGCCATTTCTGCATCAGGCTGATGCTGACGTCCTCGCCCCTGGCGGTGGTGACCTTTGCCACAGTCTCCTCCACGGTGAAGTCGCCGCCTCTCACATAGCTTATCCTGCCTGAGATGTTCGGCGGCACCATGATCTTATGGAGCAGTGCGGTTGTCTCTTCCACCGTGCCGATGACCGAGCCGCCCACAACCTCGTCTCCGACGGCCACGGTGGGGGTGAACGTCCATTTTTTCTCTCTGTCGAGGGCGGGCACGCTTACGCCTCTGGCGATGGTCTCGCCGGCGATGGCCATGATGCCCTCCAGGGGGCGCTGAATGCCGTCATAGATATTCTCCAGAAGGCCGGGCCCCAGCTCAACGGAGAGCGGCATGCCTGTTGTTTCGACCTCCGCGCCCGGTCCCAGGCCAGAAGTCTCCTCATATACCTGTATGGAGGCTTTATCTCCGGTCATGTTGAGTATCTCGCCGATAAGCTGCTGTTTGCCCACACGGACCACGTCGGCCATGTTTGCCTCAGGCAGGCCCTCAGCGACCACCAGAGGTCCGGAGACCTTGATAATCCTTCCGCTCATATATAATGTGCCTTCCTTCCTTACCTTAAAGTATGTTTGCACCTACAGCCCGCTCAACCGCGGCGTTCAGGGCCGTCTGTCCCAGGCCCAGCGAGCCGTCCCTGCCGGGTATAAGGATGACGGCGGGGACAAGGCTGTCCTTGTATTTATCGATTTCCGGAGCAAGCGTCTCGTAGAAGCTCTCTGTTACATATATTATCGCGTGTTCCCCGTCCTTCGCCAGCTTGCGGAAGGTCGCAATCGCCTCCTGCTCGCCCTCCACCGGGAAGACCTCAAGCCCCAGGGCGGAAAACGCGATTATGCTGTCCTTTTCTCCAAGTACGCCTATCTTATACATCTATCTCACGCAGCCTTTCCCTGAGCACCTCGGAGGGCACTCCCGCAAGTCTGCCGGTCAGCAGGACGCGTATGGCGCTTATCTCATTCTCCACCGCGCATATGTATCCAGCCGGTATCCTCTCGCTGAAGCTGTACTCCTTAACCCAGTATAAGAAGTTTATCACTGCGTTGTCGCAGCTGCGCTCAAACTCAGTAAGGCTCCCCTCGCGCATGCCGTCTCGGCCAGTACCGCGGCGTCATAGAGATATGAGCCCGCATAGTGGACAGCCAGGGGCGCCTTTGACGACACCGTGGCCACCAGCTGCCTTACGCTCACGTCTCCGCCCTCGCAGAGTATGCGGTTGAGGAAGACCGAGTCCTTGTGCATCCTCACCGCGCGAACAGCGGAGCGCAGATTCGCAGCGTCGATGGATATCTTTGCGTACTTTATAAGAAAGTCGCTTCCGGACTTAAAAGCCTGCTCACTGAGTTCTTTGAAATATGCCCTGTCAAGTATGATGTCCGCGGACTGCGGATCACCGGTCGTCGCAAGGCTCTCCTTTGCCTGCATCATGGCCTCGCCCAGGAAGGGAGGAATGCTGAACATGTCCTCCTCATGATATGCCCTGCTCAGGGCCTCCGGAGCCATGCGCCCGCATTTGGAATAAAGTCGCTGTCCGTCCGTACCCTGTGCCTGCGCCTTCAGGATGACCTTCGCGTTGTGATAGTCGTACTTCATCCTGAAAAGGTTCAGTATCTGGCTGTCGGGCAGGATATTCAAAAGTTCCTGATACAACTCGTCTCTGTGCTTCGACAGCACCAGCTCTATCTCCTTGGAACCCATCGCGCTCATATCCGGATAGCCGCACTCCTCCAGGACCTTTGCCGTGTCCTCGAAATTGCTGGCCTCCAGCATGCGCTCGATCCTGTCCTTGTTCAGCTGCTGCGGCTTCAGGGCCCAGATCATGCCAGATGAGAATAAATAATCCTGTCTGTCGACTTTTCCCTTGTCAAATCTTGCCGCCAAGGTCCAAGCCTCCTTTCATAAAGCCCTTGCTGTTAATCGAACAGAATCTTTGATACGTCTCTTGAAATATCCCGCTTTGAAATCCTCAGCAGGGTCTCAAGGCTGCAGTTCATCTCCACGTCTCCGTCTATGAGGATAAGGCCGCCCGCCATGTCTCTGGTCTCCTCTGAAAGAGTGAGGCCGGCGTTTTTCCCCTCCCCCGCCAAGAGCTCATTGGCCAGGGTGCACACCTTTTTGCCGTAGTTGGCCCTGTCCTTTTTGGAGAAGATAAGCTGCTCTTTGCCGTTGCGTGAGGCCTTGAACGCCTGAACCGCCAGGAATCTGGTGTACTCATCCTCCGGCAGGTTCTGCAGCATCTCCATCGCCCTGTCAAACGCGGTGGAAATCAGATCCTGCTTTTCGGCCAGCACGCGTTTTTTCGCCTCCAGCTCAGCCACGCTGCCCAGTCGCTCAAGACGCTGCTCGGCGTCCTTGGCGCCCTTTTTCACCAGCGCCCAATAGACCTCCTGTGCCTTTTTGTCGCTGTCTGATTTTATCTCCTCTCATTTGGCCTCCGCCTCCGCACGGATCTCGTCGACCTGTGCCTGGGTATCCTCCTCAATGCGGCGAGTTATGGTTTCGATACCGTTCATAATCCCCTATCCTTTCAGCTGTTTACAGGCCAAGCAGGGTGTTCAGCGAGTTGAGCATAAGGAAAGTTGTAAGCAGGCTGAGTATGGCGTAGAACTCAACCATGATGGCCATGATTATGCCCTTTGAGAGCTGATCCGCACGCTTGCCTATCATGATGACCGACGCCGCGGCGCAGCGTCCCTGAGCTACTGCGGAAACTATGCCGCCTATGCCGACGGGCAGACAGGCCGCAAAGAATACCAGGCCCTGTCCGAATGTAAGGCTCACGAGCTGACCGCTGAAGAAGCCCAGCTTCATAAGGGCAAAGAACCAGCCGACCAGACCGTAAAGGCCCTGTGTACCGGGGAGTATCTGAAGAATAAGAATCGGAGAAAACTTACTGGGGTCATCTGCGAGCACGCCCGCGGCAACCTCACCGACGCATCCGACACCCATTGCCGAGCCGGA
>JAFRAF010000107.1 GCA_017405545.1 Oscillospiraceae bacterium
GCCCGCTCAATGGCCTCGGTCCGGACCGCCAGCTGATCCTCGCCGTATTCCCTGAGCCCCTCCGTGAGGGCTATAAGACAGCCCACAAGGTTTCCGCTGTCCACTGTGGAGACATACTTCGGCTCCATCACCTCAAGCGTCCGCGTGTCATACCAGTTATACAGGTGCCCGTTCCACTTGGGCAGACGCTCCACCGTGGTGAGGGTCCGGCTTATCATCGATACAGCCCTGTCCCTGCCGATTATTCCCAGATCTGCGGCGGCCATGCACACAAGCAGTGAAAGCCCGATATTCGTGGGCGAGGTCCTGTGTGCCGTGCCCGCGGCAGGCTGATCCTGCCGGTTATCCGGGGGGAGAAAGTTGTTCTCCTTATTCATGTTCTCCTCAAAGTACTTCCACATGCTTCCGCACTGGTTCATGAGAAAACGTCGATCCTCGTCCTTTATCCTCACAGACGTCCTCCGTTCGCGGCTCAGCGCACATGCGCAGGCAGGGGTCAGAATCCACAGCACTCCGAGGGCGTCGGCAGTCACTCCGGGGGACAATACAAGCACAATGACACCAGTTATCCAGCACACGGCCATACATAGGTACATGGCCCAAAATCCGTTTTTGTTCTTCAGCTCCGAATCTGCGGCTGTCACCCACTCCAGCATGTTTTTCCCGGAGATATGCATACGGTACAGAGCAGTCACACAGGCGCTGAGGCATATCCATGCCTCGTAGGGCAGAAGGAGCAGACGAATAAAGCTCTGCATCAGCCATCCTGCAAAGCCCGAAATAATCGCGGAGTGATAGCGGGCTTTCAGTCCGGACTCGTTTTTAAACACCATCTCCGCCGTGGATATCAGCATACCGGACATAATGGACAGAAGCGCCGTTATCCCGGCCCAGAGAAAAGCCCTGCCGGATATAAACATGCCTGACAGCAGAGCTATAAATGTAAATACCGGCACAAGGCTCCTGCGCAAATTGTCGAATATCTTCCACTTTGAAAGCTCGCCGAGAGGATTGTCCGTCCTCTCCCCGGCGGCGTTTCCAACTCTCCTCCCCAGCCATGGACTTATCTGCCAGTCGCCCCTCACCCAGCGATGCATGCGCTCGTAATACGAGCGCACTCTGGAGGGGTAGCCGTCCGTCAGCTGGCACTCTCCCATATATCCGCAGCGCAGATAACAGCCCTCCAGCAGATCGTGGGAGAGTATGCGGTTTTCCGGGAAGCGCCCGTCGAGGCAGCTCAGGAAGGCGTCGATATCTATTATTCCCTTCCCATTGAAGCTGCCCTCGCCGAAAAGGTCCTGATATATATCTGAGTTTAGTCCCCCGTAGGGGTCCAGGCCCCCCTGCCCGGCGAAAATGCGGGTGAAATCGGACCTGTTGGCGGAGCCCAGATCCACAGAGATGCGAGGCTGTATAATGCCGTACCCGCTCTTGACACAGCCCCTGTCATCGTCTGTTTCCGCTCTGTTCAGCGGATGCATTGCGGCGCCCGTGAGTTCCCTTGCGCTTCCCGCGCAGAGCCTTGTGTCGCTGTCAAGGGCTATGATATATCGTATTCCTCCGAGCCCGTCAGCGTCACCCGACCACAGCTTTACCCCGCTTTCCAGCCCTCTCAGGCAGCGCAGCAGCTCCGTTATCGCCCCGCGCTTTCTCTCCCAGCCCATATACCTTCCGTTGATGGGGTCGAAGCTTCTCTCCCTTCCGAACAGGAAAAACCTGTTCCCATACCCGGCGTTTAGCTCCTCAATACAGTCCTTGGCGCAGTCGATTATGTCGGTATCCCCGGGCATTGCACGCGCAGCGGCTTCGGGCAGATCTGCAAGCAGCGAAAACAGCAGATTCTCCCCGCAATCCCTGTTTGCCAGCATGTATTCCTCCAGCTTTGCTGCCGCAGTCCTTGCCGAATCAGGATTTGTGAGCAGCACAGAAACGGCGCACAAGGTCCGCCCCTCCTCGGGTATGCCGTCCTCCAGAGACATACGCGGCATGGGCGCGGGTCTGAACAGTCTGAGCATCACATAATCCGTGAGATTTTTTACAATCTCGGATATTGGCAAAAGCAAAAGCAGCGATACAGCGGGGCTGTCCAGTACATATCCCGGCAGTATGGAGAAAAAGAGGCTCATAAGCACAATAAGGGAGATGTACACTCCCCCTTTTCTCCGCTTTGCGGGCCGTCCCATGGGCTCAGAGAGGATGTAATAGCCCACGTGCCGCCCGTTCTTCTCCGCCAAATCTATTACATGCTCTGCGGCCTCCCGGTCGCTCATGCCATTTTTCTTTGCCAGCCTTGACAGGCGATGCTTATAATATCGGCGGGTCTCCTCCTCCATCAGCGGATAGAAGCTGTCCCGTGACAGTATTCTGTCCACCCTGTCTACGGACTCGATAAGCTCGCCGCAGTCCTGCTCGGAGATGTATCTGATGGATGTGAAGATATTCCCTGTTATATCTGACGCGTCCTCATCACCCAGCTCATAAAGCCCGGAGCATAACCCGGCAAGCTGTATGAGAAGTTCAGCCCTGAGGACCGTGATAAAGGAGCAGAGCTCGTCCTCGGACAGGGGTCTTTTCACTTGAGCACCCTCCAGGAAGGAAACTATTCTCTCCCCTGTAACCGAGCCCCTGCCCGAGCACAGGAGAAGGGCGGAGAGCTCTGATATGACTGCTCTGCCGCTTTGGGCTGAGGGCAGCTTTCCTGTCCTCCCCAGCCTGCCCGCAAGCTCCCGGCCCTCCCTCTCGACTATATACCAGTTGTCCATAAGCCATTCTCCCGCAGTCCCCTCAGCATCGGTCCGCGCAGCGGCCC
>JAFRAF010000108.1 GCA_017405545.1 Oscillospiraceae bacterium
CAATTGGACAGGAATCGCAAATGCTGTCCAACTCTTACACAGGAGGGAAACTTATTTTAGCCCCAACAAATGTATTTGTCAAGCCTGAATATATGATTTTTAATATATTAAATATATCAAGCTGTCAATATTTGTAAATAATACTCAATCTTTGTGGAAAACTAACGGAATCTTAACAAAGTCTTATGCGTCCGCAAGCCGATTTTTCACATGAGCCCAAGTTGCTATTTACTACAGCAGCAAAACAGTGTATAATAACGGCAAAGCCGGAGTGCCGGGCGTTCCGCTCCCCCGCCTCCGGGCGCGAAAGCGCATAATAATTCAAATGAGGTGAAAGTATGGAACAATTCGCAAAGAACGGCATTGACCTTATCAGCACCTACGGAGGAAGCATCATATCCGCCATACTGATACTTATCATCGGCTCGATAGTGATAAAGCTCCTCAGCAAGGCTGCCGGAAAGGCCATCGACAAAACCAAGCTGGATGACACCATAAAGCAGGTGCTGAAAAAAGTTGTTAAGGTCCTGCTGTACATCATCCTGATACTCAGCATCGTCGACATACTGGGCGTGTCCATGTCCAGCATAGTGGCGATACTGGCCTCCTGCGGTCTGGCCGTGGGTCTCGCCCTCCAGGGCGCTCTGGCAAACCTGGCCGGCGGTCTGATGATCCTCATCTTCAAGCCCTTCAAGGTCGGCGACTTCATCGAGTCCGCCGGGGCAGTGGGCGTCGTAAAGGACATCAGCGTCTTCTACACCACCGTCACCACCACGGACAACAAGCAGGTATTTGTCCCCAACGGCGATCTGATGAACGCCACAGTCACAAACTACACCGCTCTGGACAGCCGCAGAGTCGACCTGGACTTCAAGGTCACCAACGACATAGACGCGAACTTTGTCAAGGGCGTGCTCCTGAAGGCGGCCGAGAGCAGCCCGGGCGTACTGTCCGAGCCCGCCCCCTTCGCCCGCATGAGCTCTGTGGACGATGACACCTACATCTTCACCGTAAGAGCCTGGTGCGACACCGACATGTACTGGGACGTCTACTTCGATCTCATTGAGAACTGCAGCAAGGCCCTCAGCGACAACGGCATAGACGATCCCGAGGAGAGGATCGCCGTCCGCGTGCTGAAAGAGGATTGATCCCCTTTCGAAAAAACAATATTCGATATCTTCCGTCAGCGGGGCATGATGCATGCCCCGCTGATGATTTACGGCGTCTTGAATCCCGCCGCGGCATATGTTAAGCTTATGACAATAAAATCCCGTACGAGGTGGACCATGACCAGACAGGACATCATAGACTATTGCCTTACATATCCCGACGCATACGAGGACTATCCCTTTGACGAGCTGCCGAAGCAGGCGGGAGCATGGACCGTCATGCGGCACAGGGGGAACAAAAAGAGCTTCGCCCTCATCTTTGAGCGGGACGGGCTCTGCGTGAATCTGAAGTGCGAGCCCCTGCGGGCCGATCTGCTGCGCCAGCTCTATGAGGGCATAAGCCCCACCTATCACATGAACAAGGTGCACTGGAACACCCTGCGTGCGGAGCTGGTCCCTGCGGAGCTCCTGCACGAGCTGATAGAGCACAGCTACAGTCTGACCATGCCGAAAAAGGGTAAAGCCGGAAAACAGCAGCCGTGATACTAATGAAAAACTCACACAAAGAAACACAGCCCGATACAACACGAATCAGGCTGTGTGTTTTTTGACGATAATATCTGCTCGGTTACAGGTTAGCTTGGGGGTTACACATATGGCTGTGAGAGTACGGAGTGTCATAAGAGGATGACCCGCCGTCCCGGGCCCGCCTCTTTCAGCCAATTGCCGCAAAGCCGCCTTCCAGGTCAGCTGTAATATCGTCGATGTGTTCTGTTCCTATGGAGAGTCGTATGGTGTTTGGGCGGATGCCTGCCGCTTCCGGCTCCTGCTCTGAAAGATGGGAGTGTGTCGTGGTTGCAGGGTGGATGACAAGGCTCTTGACGTCCGCGACATTGGCCGGCAGGGAGAAGAGTGCCCGCCCGTCAATGAAGCGAAACGCCTCCTTTTGTCCGCCTTTGATATCAAATGTAAATATGGAGCCGCCGCCCCGGCGGCCTCAGTAATTTATATGACATAACGCTTCTTTCTCAAATCATCCGAGGCGGTGAAACGCGCCGGCCCAGTGTCGTTCTCATTTGTCCGTTTATCCGGCCGTTCTCTCCACCATGGGGTGCCTGGCATAGTAGTCCTCCAGGGCCAGGCGCACAGCTTCTTCCGCAAGAACGCTGCAATGCATTTTGTAGGCGGGCAGTCCGTCCAGCGCCTCGGCCACGGCCTTGTTTGTCAGACTCAGGGCCTCGGAAATAGGTCTGCCCTTAATCAGCTCCGTTGCCATGGAGCTGGACGCGATGGCGCTGGCGCAGCCGAAGGTCTCGAACTTCACGTCGCTGATTATGCCGTCATCTATCTTGAGATACATCTTCATTATGTCCCCGCAGCGGGCGTTGCCCACCTCACCCACGCCGTCCGCGTCCTCTATAACACCCACATTTCTGGGATTGCGGAAATGGTCCATAACCTTATCGCTGTATAATGCCATTGTCGTTCCTCCGTTCCAAACGCTTATGATCCGTATCATATTCCGTCCGCGGCGGACAGCCCATCCATCCGGGGAAATGCCCCTTACAGAATGAATTGGCTCTTCCCGCTTACGAGATCGCGCCACACCGGCGAGATGCTCCGCAGGTACTCCACCACTTCTCTGACGTTATCGATTATATAGTCTATCTCTTTTTCGGTGATGCCCTCGCCTATGGTCAGCCTCAGGGAGCCGTGTGCCACGTCATGGACCCGCCCTATGGCCAGCAGCACATGGCTGGGATCAAGAGAGCCGGAGGTGCAGGCGCTGCCGGAGGAGGCGCATATGCCTCTGTCGTCCAGCATGAGCAGCAGGGACTCCCCCTCTATGCCCTCAAAGCAGAAGTTTACATTGCCGGGAAGCCGCTTTTTCGGGTCGCCGTTCAGGGCCGAGTGGGGTATGACCTTAAGGCCCTCTATGAGCCTGTCGCGCATGGCGCTCATATGCCGATCGTTTTCCGCCATGTCCGCGACCGCTTCTCTCAGCGCAACTGCCATTGCAAGGGCCGCTGCCACATTTTCCGTCCCGGCCCGCTTGCCGCGCTCCTGGGCTCCGCCCTCTATAAGATTTAAAAGGCGTATGCCCTTTCGGGCGTACAGGAAGCCCGTGCCCTTGGGCCCGTGGAACTTGTGGGCGGAGGCGGAGAGAAGGTCTATGTTGTCCGCCTGTACATCTATGGGCAGATGTCCTACAGCCTGCACGGCATCCGTGTGGAACAGGACCCCGTGCGCCCTGCATATGGCTCCTATCTCACGTACAGGCTGCACGGTACCGATCTCGTTATTGGCGAACATCACAGTGACAAGACAGGTGTCCTCCCTTATCGCCGCCTCCAGCTCCGCCGCCCTGACAAGTCCGTCCTCATGGACGTCCAGCAGCGTTATTTCAAAGCCCTCATCTTCCAGCTTTTTCAGCGTATGCAGTACCGCGTGATGCTCAAACGCGGTGGATATGATGTGCATTTTTCCCTGTTTTTTTCCAAGCCCGGCGGCGGAACGTATGGCCTGATTGTCGGCCTCGCTTCCCCCGGAGGTGAAGTAAATCTCGGCGGCCTGGGCGTTTATCGCCGCGGCGACCTCCTCCCGGGCCCGCTCAAGGGATTCCTTCGCCTGCTGCCCCAGGACATACAGGCTCGACGGGTTGCCGTAGTTCCCCTCCATGCATGAGAGCATGGTATCTATAGCTGCGCGGCTCATCTTCGTGGTGGCCGCGTTATCTGCATATATCCTCATTTAAGTCTCCGATCCGCCGTCAGGCGGCACACCGACAGCCACATGCTGCTGTCTGCGACGCACTGTCCTCTGTGCCGCCCCTACGGCTGAGCGCCTGGCACCTTTCAAAGTCTGGTTTGTCTGTCAAACGACCATACGCTGATTGGATTTAGGGGGGAGGAGAAGAATTACAAATATGCATCGCTTGCGCGTCTGGTCGTTTGACAGGCAAGGTG